>JAGHTJ010000101.1 GCA_018065375.1 Candidatus Equinaster intestinalis
CGTATACACTTAAAGACTATGCCGATTTCGTTCTTGAGTTTATCGAAAAGGCGGGGCTTAATAACCCGATTATAGTGGGCCATTCCCACGGCGGCAGAGTGGCACTCTATCTTACAAGCGAAAAGCTTTTATCGCCGCCCAAAATGATACTGCTCGATTCCGCGGGGCTCATCCCGAAAAAGAGCGCAAAGCAAAGATTCAAAGCCGCAAGCTTTAAGGCGGTAAAAAAGGTTTTGAGTGTGCCGCTCTGGAAAGAATCTGCCGAGCCGCTCCTCGATAAAGCGAGAAAGCATTACGGCTCCGCCGATTACAATGCCGCGCCGCCGGTGCTCAGAAAAACCCTTGTTAATGTTGTTAACACCGATTTAAGAGATAAGCTCGGCGAAATTACCTGCCCCACACTGCTTATATGGGGCGAAAACGATACGGCAACTCCCCTTTCGGATGCCAAAATAATCGAAAGCAAAATAAAAGATGCGGGCCTTTGCGTTATTAAAGGCACAGGGCATTTTTCGTTTTGCGAAAAGCCTTACGAAGCCAACGCAATTATTGCAAGTTTTTTAGGATAGGAGAAAAGTAAAATGTTTCAGTCCCCTTTATTTGTTGCGATATGCATAATAGCCGCCGTAACACCCGTTTTTGCGCTTTACAGGCAATTCCAGATGTTACAGCAGAATTCCTACTACCCCTCCCGCTACGGAAGGTGGCTTTATGACAGCTTCTTTAACGACATATTAGCCCTTACAATAATTTTCTGCGCGATTACGATACTCTTTAAGCTCGGCAACACAGGTGTTATACTCGAGCTTATTCTCATAAGCATTTATGCCGCATCGCAGATATTTTTGGCAGTGCGCGCTTATATAAAATCAATTAAAAAGCTTGTGTTTACGGGCCGCGTTATCCGCTTATACGCGGCGGCTGTGATTATCTGCGGCGTCTTGCTTTTGCTCACCTTTACAAATAAAGGTCTTACAAAGGGCATATTCTTCTCGGCATTGGCGTTTTTAAGCGTTTTTTCGCCGGCACTCGCCCTGCTCTCCTGGGCTGTAACATTCCCTATCGAAAAATCAGTTAACCTTTACTTTATAAACGATGCCAAAAAAATTATCGCATCTTCGCCAAATCTCACCGTTATCGGTGTTACGGGCAGCTTCGGCAAGACCGGAACAAAGTTTATTCTGGCGAGAATGCTCAGCGAAAGATTTAATGTTGTTGCAACACCAAAAAGCTACAACACTCCCTTGGGCGTTGTTAAAACGGTGCGCTCGGAGATACGCGCGCAAACCGAGTTTTTCGTTTGCGAAATGGGCGCCAAAAAAACCGGAGACATTAAGGAAATCTGCGATATAGTTAAGCCGAAACTCGGCATAATAACAGCAGTGGGCCCACAGCACCTTGATACTTTCCATACCATTTCAAATGTTTTCGCCACCAAATTTGAGCTTTATGATGCCTGCAAAAATAACGGCGGCGAGGTGTTTGTTAACACCGAATCGGAAGAGCTTTCCGCCCGCTTGGGTGAAAAAACGGTTATTCCCTACGGTCTTTCGGGTGAAAACCGCGCCGAAAACATAACCTACGGTAAGGACGGCTCGCGGTTTACGATAGTTTTGGGCGATGTTAAAATACCCGTTGCAACAAAACTGCTCGGCCGCCACGCGGTTATAAATATTGTAGGCGCCGCGGCTGTGGCATATAAACTCGGTGTTACTCCCGAGGAAATCTCGCTTGCGGTTTCGCGCCTTGAGCAGACCGAGCACAGACTTGAGCTCAAGCAGTCCCTTGCGGGCTCTTATATGATAGACGATGCTTATAATTCCAACCCCGAGGGCTGTATTGAGGCGGTAAATGTGCTCTCGCACTTTGGCGGTATGAAAAAGGTTATAATCACCCCCGGGCTTGTAGAGCTCGGAAATCAGGAATACGATTTTAACTACAAGTTAGGTGTTGCCGCCACCAAGGTTTGCGATAAAATCATACTTGTAGGCGAAAAGCGCAGTAAGCCGATGATGGATGCCGTTATTGCCGAAAACTATGACCAAAACAATGTTCATGTTGTTTCAAGCTTTAAGCAGGCGCTTACAGTGCTTGCTTCCTTTGCGGACGAAAACACCGTCTTTCTTGTTGAAAACGATTTGCCCGACAATTATTTGAATTAGGAGATAATGCTATGAAAACCAATTTGGCAGTTTTTTTCGGATGCCGCTCGGTTGAGCACGAGGTATCAATAATTTCCGCCGTTCAGGCAATGCGCTCGGCAAACACCGAAAAGTACGAAATAATACCCGTTTATGTTACCAAGCAGGGTGAAATGTATACCTCCCCCGCATTTTTCACAGTTGAGGAGTTTCGCAATATTCCCGCACTGCTTAAGAAAAGTGAGCCCGTAACATTTATTAAAATCGGTGATAAGGTTTATATGCGCTATCTTAACACTTCTCTTTTCGCCAAGAAAAAGGACACTGTTATTGATGTTGCTTTTCCGATAGTTCACGGCACTAACTGTGAGGACGGAACAATGGCGGGCTATTTTGAGTTTTTGGGTCTGCCCTATATCGGCTGTGATATTTTATCCGCCGCAATAGGTATGGATAAAGCGGTTTATAAGGATGTTCTCGCCGCCGCGGGACTCCCCGTTTTGCCCTGCATAAAATTCAGCGCCCGCTCTTACAATACGGATAAAGCGGGTATAATAGAAAAAATCGAAAAGGAATACGGTTACCCCGTAATCGTAAAGCCGGTTAACTTAGGGTCGAGCGTAGGCATAACCAAGGCGAGCGATAAAAATGCGCTTATTGATGCTATCGACCTTGCGGTATCCTTTGCCGATACGGTGCTTGTTGAGCATGCGGTAACTTCTCTTCGCGAAATTAACTGCTCGGTGCTCGGTGACAGTGACGAATGTATAGCCTCGGTACTCGAAGAGCCGATTATGAACGACGAAATTCTTTCATATAAAGATAAGTATATGGGTAACAGCGGCGCTAAGGGTATGGCATCCTTAGGCAGAAAGCTCCCCGCCGATTTGCCCGAAGATAAAACCGAGGAAATAAGAGACCTCTCCTGCAAGATTTTCAAGGCCATCGGCGCAAACGGTGTTGTAAGAATAGATTATCTGCTCGATACCGAAACAGGCAAGGTTTACGCCAACGAAATCAACACTATACCCGGCTCGCTCTCCTTTTATTTATGGAAAGCATCGGGTATATCCTACCCCGAGCTTATAGATAAGCTGGTATCATTGGCATTCAAGCGCCAGCGCAGCCGCGATAACCTCACATTTACCATAAGCACAAATATTCTCTCGGGTGTATCGTTTGGCTCAAAAGGCTCAAAAGGAAGTAAAATGTAATGACAGACCTGCTCATTAAAAAACTGACCTCGGGCGATGTATCATCTCCCGAAGCCCGAAACAAATGCGGCACCGCCGCAGGCGTTTTCGGCATAATATGCAACCTGCTGCTTTGCGCTCTGAAAATTTCGATTGGTGCTCTTTCGGGCAGTATTTCGATAGTGGCGGACGGACTTAACAACCTATCAGATATGGGCTCCTCGGTTATCACAATGGTTGCCTTTAAGCTCTCGGGCAAGCCCGCCGATAAAAATCACCCCTACGGCTACGGCAGAATAGAATATCTTTCGGCGTTTGTGGTATCGCTCCTTATTCTGCTTGTGGGCTTTGAGCTTTTTAAGGAATCGGGTGCGTCTCTGCTCGGTGGCGAAAAAGCCCCCGAATATTCGGTTATCGCAATAGTGATACTAATTATCTCGGTTGCCGCAAAGTTCGGTATGTATTTATTTAACCGCAACTTAGGCAAGCGCATAAACTCCGAAACCCTATTTGCCACCGCGCAGGACTGCATTAACGATAGTATCGCAACCACGGTTATTCTGGTGAGCGTTGTTGTTTCAAAGCTCTTTACCGTTTCGTTTAATCTCGATGCCGTTATGGGTATCGGCGTTTCGCTCTTTATACTTTATTCGGGTATAAAATCGGCTAAAGAAACACTTGATACCATTTTGGGCACCGCTCCCGAGCAGGAGATAATCGACGGTATCAAGGACTGTGTTATGTCCTTTGACACATTTTTGGGGCTCCACGACCTTATAATTCATAACTACGGACCCAACCGCATATTTGCCTCAGTCCATGTTGAGGTGCCGCAGGATGTAGACATAGTTGCCTGCCACGAAAAAATAGATATCTGCGAAAGGTTTACATATGAAAAAACGGGTGTTGAGCTTGTTATTCATATGGACCCCATAGAAACCGACAACGAGGAAATAAACACAACGCGCGCCGCAATCGAGGCAAAGCTTAAAACCATACACGAGCACTTAACACTCCACGATTTCCGCATGACGCCAAAAGGCGAAGCTCACACAAACTTTATTTTCGATGTTGTTGTTCCCAACGCGCTCGATATGACTAAAGACGAGCTTAAAAAAGAAATAGATAAAACGGTTAAATCGCTGAACCCGAATTATTACTGCGTTATCACCTTTGATAACGATTATACGGGAAGATAAAAGTAAAAAATAAAGGCACGAATTTTTCGTGCCTTTTATTATAGCTTTTTTACTGCTTTACTTTGTATTTTCTTTTTGTAAGTGCATCCGGTTGTTTTGTAATTTTCACAACCCCAAAACTCTCCATACGGACCCGTTTTATGCAAAAGGCGACCGCCGCAAACGGGGCATGTAAATTGCTCTTGTTTTAACTTTGCTTCGTAGCGCTCGTGTATCTCTTTTGCAAATAAGGATTCTTTTCCTTTTACAACAAGAATATATGCTTTGATTTTTGCTCTCGTCATAGCCACATAGTAAAGTCTTCTTTCTTCTGCAAATGGGAAAGTTTCGCTGTTGTCGAGAAGAAGATCCAAAATCGGATCATCTTGGATTTTACTTGGAAAACCCATTTTTGAATTTTTGTTGTTGATTATGAACACATAGTCAGCCTGTAATCCTTTTGACTTATGCGCCGTCATAAAATTCATTTTTAGATCCGGACGTGCTTTGTATATTACATCGATAAATCCCGAAACATTGTTATATTTGCAGTCGAACAGCCCGCTGTTTTCTAAAATTTTTACATCAAACGAATATCTACCTATAAAAAATACAGAAGCGTTTTTGGGCAAATCATTAATTCTATCTGCCATAAATTCAACTGCATATTTATCGTTATAGCCGTTGATTTCACCTAAGGAAAACCGATTGTCCGAAGACTTGCCTTTAATGCTTTTCTTTATTTGTAATGGATTTTGTGTAATAAACGTGCCGCTGATTTCAATCAGTGATTTCGTAAATCGATATGTCGTTTCTATTTTGCTTATTGTGGCTTTGCCCCAATATTTTTCAAATTTCAATATATAACTGATATCACTGCCTGTAAAGCGGTAAATACTTTGCCAGTCATCGCCAACGCAAAACAAATCATAATCAAATGATTTTCTGAGTTCTGCAAGCAGTGAATATCTTGCTTTGGAGATGTCTTGATATTCGTCTACTATCACATAGGAATAATGATTTTTAACCTTGCCGATTCTGACATATTCTGCGGCAAGATTAATCATATCGTTGAAATCTATTTCTGAATTTCTTTGTAATTCCGCATTGTATTCCTCAAAAATCGGCTGTAAGAGATTTATCAGCGCTTGCTGTTGAGGCGTTTCAACTATCGATTCAAAATAATCAATCGTATACCCATTACTTTTCAAAAGATTGATAATTGTTTCAAATAATTCAATAAGCCCATCGAGAATGGAATCGTTTTCACGCGCAAGCGATAACCACAATTCTTCCGGTGATTTCGGCTTGAAATTTACGCCAAGCGCTTTGAGATTTTTTGCCAGTTTATCAAGAAGCGTTCCATCCATTTTTTCATAAGCATAACAAGCGACCATTTTAGTGTCGTTTTCTTTGTGCAACTTAAATTTCCAATCCATTGATTCAATGTAGGTTTCTGTTGCGCTTTTGCCGTTTTTGCCCGTAAAATAAGCTGGCACTTCGCGATTTTTATTTATACCGAAATATTCAATATATGTATCATAATCCGGCAAGTAAAAATCCGGATGATACTGCGCATATTCTTTTGTTCGCGTATCAAACTTGTACGGTGCTTCATACTGATATTTAATTCCGTTTTGATAAAAGAAATTGGCGATATCCATTTCGCCGTAACTTTTAACCCTTTCCCCGAGAAATGTTTCGGGTGGATTCAGTTTCAAAT
>JAGHTJ010000032.1 GCA_018065375.1 Candidatus Equinaster intestinalis
GGAAAGCAGGAAGAAGTTACAGCCGAAAATGCCGAACATTCCGATACTTACTGTTGCCGTTACATCGCACCAGATATTGACCACATAGGAAAGCTGCTGTAAGGCAAAGCACCCCGCCGCACAGACGAGGATTTGCAGATACATCGGTTTTTTCTTTTTAAATAACTTGACCGCACCGAACACGAAGGCGAATGCCGCAATCAAGAACGATACAAGCCCGTAAGATAATTCATAATGCTTTACACATTATTTTCCTTTCTTGAAGAATTTATTATAGCCGATAAGATTTTTAATATTTCAACGCAGTCGGAATGTATACTGTCAAATTGTTCATTTGTCAGATAGTCGCTTTTATATAATAATTCAAGCCAATATTCCGTTTCACTTGCTTCTTTAAGTGCAATATTCATTTTTGCCGTAAAGTCGGCATTGCTCTGTCCTCGAATTGCTTCCATAATATTTGCACCGATACTCGTACCGGAACGGAGCAACTGTTTTGATAAAATATACTCATGCTTTTCTTCGCACAAATACTTGTATAAATTGATAATTCTCAAAGCAAACGCTTTTGACTTATCAACAATAACATTGTCTTTTTTCATTTCCGATTATGAATTGTGAATTACAAATCACTCTTCACTTTTTTCCGCCCTTTCGTTTTCCTTTCCCAATTATGCATTGTGCATTATGCATTGTGAATTGTGCATTACTCTTCGGTTTTCTTTTTCTTCTTTCTGCCGAGAATAAAGCCGCCGAGACCGAACACAACCGCCGCTGCAACACCTACAATTATTGTAAGGCTACCCTCGGAAATCACCGAGCCGAGGCCGATGCCGCCGACAGAACCACCCGAAGTTCTAACGGGGGCAATGCCCGGGTCTTGAGGGTTCATAGCGGGGCCGATCGTTCCTACGCTTTCTCCGGCAGGCAGGTTAAAGGAGAGACCTTGTGATGTATCTGAATTTTGCAGGACCGTTCCGCAGTCCAAGCAAAATGTGAATTGCTGTTCGTGAGGACACTTTGCTTCGCAGTAATTGCATTTTTCGCCGTTGTCAAACTTATGAGCGGGCTCAATGTTTTGTATCACATGGGAAGGGTCTGTAAGTGTTCCGCAACAAACGAGTTTTACCGTTCCGGCGTTTTGCGCGGTTGCATTTTCAGACATTTCGAGTTTTCCTACAATTTCAAGGGTGGCGCCCTCGGCAATGGTAACAGACTCGGTTACGGTAACCGTTACACCCGGGCCGATATAAATTGAGCCGGATTTTATCTCCAACTTGTTGATTGTGCAGGTGTCAGCAACAGAATAACCGCTGCCATCCGCAATAATATTACCGTCATTATCCGGATTTATGCCCATTTTCACTCCCGCCGCACTTGCCGAAATTGCCGCAAATGAGAGCATGGTGCATATTGTAAGAACCGCCAAAATGATACTTGCAAATTTTTTCATAACAAAAATCCCCTTTTCTGAAAACTGAAAACTGAAAACTTATGCATTGTGAATTGTGCATTGTGAATTATGAATTACTCTTCGGTTTTCTTTTTCTTCTTAATTATTACAAGCGCCGCCACGCCGCCGAGGGCAAGAACTAAAACGGCAATGATTATCCAAACATTACCAGCGGAAATAATCGAGGCTTCGCCGCCCGAAAAATGTTTTTTTGCATTTTTGAGTGTATCGTTTCCGCTGCTGATGGTAATATTGTTCCATTGTTCTTCGGTGCCGCTGTAGTAAACATCTTGCAGTCCGCTCGAAAGGAACGCAGAGCCCTGAACTGCCTTTAAGCCACTGCCGATTGTAATTTCTTTCAAAGCGGTACATTTTTCAAAGGCGTTATTGGCGATATTTATAACAGCATCGGGAATTACAATTTTTGTAAGGGATGCGCAATTTAAAAATGCAAAGCCGTAAATACTTGTTACGCCGCTGCCGATTGTAACCTCCGTAAGCTCGGTGCAGTCAAAAAACGCATAACGACCGATTTTCGTTACTTTATCACCAATGATAACGGTTTTGATATTTTTTCTGTAATCGTACCAGGGCGCTCCGTTTGCACCGTAGCTATACATAATTCCGTCTCCGGAAATTGTAAGTACACCGTCATTCAGTTCCCAGGCAAGAGTACTGCCGCAGGTGCCTTTTTTGGGGTTTTGACCATTTAAGTCGGGCTCTGCCGAAACGGTAACGGTAAATACCGAAATCACGCCCAAAATTATTGCTGTTGTTAAAAGAAATGTGATGATTCTTTTCATAATTGCACCTCGTTGTTTTTAGTTATATATTTATACGAATTAAATTTCAAAATGGCTACAACTTTTTGAATTTTTTTTGAAAAATTTTCAAAAAACGGGCATAGCGAGCCCTACCCATATACTATAAAAGCAGTGCAGCATATTTTCCCTTTGATTACAAGATTTTTCAAAAGAAAAAAGAAGGCAGACCGCCTGTAAATGCCGCAGCATAAAAGGTAGCCTGCTGTTTGTTTATATTTGTAAAAAGAGACATATAAATCAGCCCGAAGGGTAATCTATATGTCTCTCTATATGTCTATTGATTAAATTATTTAGTCCAACGGTTTCATCGTCGGGAAGAGGAGGACATCTCGGATTGATGCGGAGTCGGTAAGTAGCATTACGAGGCGGTCGATACCGAATCCGAGGCCGCCGGTGGGTGCCATACCGTATTCGAGGGCGGTTACATAATCGTAATCTACCTCTGCCTTACAGTCGGGCTCCTCTGCCTTTTTGGCGGCAACCTGCTTTTCGAAGCGTTCCTTCTGGTCAATCGGGTCGTTAAGCTCGGAGAATGCGTTGCCGAACTCGGTGGCGTTTATAAAATACTCAAAACGCTCGGTGAATGCAGGGTCCTCGGGTTTACGCTTCGCAAGCGGGCTATTCTCAACCGGATAATCATAGATAAATGTAGGCTGAATGAGGTTTTCTTCAACAAAAGCATCGAAAAACTCTGCGAGTACCGCGCCTTTTGTTGCATTCTCGGCGACCTCTACGTGGTGCTCTTTTGCGCAGTTGCGGGCGTCTTCATCGGTCTTCCAATCGTAATAATCGCAGCCCGAATACTTCTTAACCGCCTCTACCATGGTAAGGCGCTCCCACTTGCCCATATTGATTTCGGTGCCCTGATAGTTAATGATTTTACTGCCGCAAATCTTCTCTGCGAGCATGGTATTAAGTTCTTCAACCAAATCCATCATACCCTTATAATCGGTGTATGCCTGATAGAGCTCGATTGAGGTAAACTCGGGGTTATGCTTTGTATCCATTCCCTCATTACGGAAAATTCTGCCAACCTCATAAACTCTATCCATTCCGCCTACAATAAGTCTTTTCAGATAAAGCTCGGTTTCGATACGCAGGTACATATCCATATCAAGTGTATTATGGTGGGTTTTAAAGGGGCGCGCCGAGGCACCTATTTCGAGCGGTACGAGAATCGGCGTATCGACCTCCAAAAATCCCTTATTATCAAGATAATTTCTGATTTCCTTAAGTATCTGCGAGCGTTTTACGAAAACGTCCTTTACGTCTCTGTTCATAATGAGGTCAACATAGCGCTGACGGTAGCGAAGGTCGTTATCGCGCAGACCGTGGAACTTTTCGGGCAGGGGAAGCAAGGATTTACTGAGCAGCTCAATTTTCTGTGTGTGCACCGAAATTTCGCCGGTTTGGGTTTTGAAAACAAATCCCTCTACACCTACTATATCGCCTATATCGAACTTTTTGAATGCCATATAGGGTTCTTCGCCTACATCGTCTCTGCGGATATAAAGCTGAATTCTGTCGGTAGAATCCTGAATATTATAAAAGCTTGCCTTACCCATAATTCTGCGGCTCATCATTCTGCCGGCAATTCTTACGGTTTTGCCATCAAGCTCCTCGAAGTTTGCCTTTATATCGCCTGCGAGGCTATCAAAATCGAACTTTGTTATCTCATAAGGATTTTTGCCCGCCGCCTTTAAATTTTCGAGTTTTTCGCGGCGAACCCTCAATATTTCGTTAAGCTCCTCGGCAGTTTGTTCAACTGCCTGATTATTATTATCTGCCATTTTTTATGCTCCTTTTAAAAAAGGCAGGAAAAAATTTTCCTGCCGAAAAATTATTTGGAAATTGAAAGAATTTTGAACTGTATTTCACCGGACGGTGCAATCGCCGTAACGGTTTCACCGGTTTTATGACCGAGCAGAGCTTTACCTACCGGAGATTCATCTGAAATAAGGCCCTTATCGGGGTCTGCTTCGGCGGAGCCTACTATACGGTATTCGAGCTCTTCATCAAATTCAACATCAAGAATTTTTATCTTTGAGCCGAGCATTGCGGTTTTTGCCGAGCCCTTTACATCGGTAATGATTTCAACATTTTTGAGCATTGCTTCGAGCTCTACGATTCTTGCCTCGATTTTTGCCTGCTCATTTTTAGCCTCATCGTATTCGCTGTTTTCCGAAAGGTCTCCGTAACCGCGAGCAACCCTGATTTTTTCTGCAATATCGGCACGTCCGTTGGTTTTTAAATATTCAAGTTCGTCCTGAAGTTTTTTTAGACCGTCATCGGTAAGTCTGATTTTTTTCTCCATATTATAAGAACTCCGTTTCTTAATTTTGCCCGAAGGCATTACTGATGATTATTATATAATATAATATCGGTTATGTCAAGAAAGTTTATTTAAAGAAATTTTCCGCATCGGCTTTTACACCTTTAAGCGAAAATTTTGTGCAATACGCCTTTACAACATTTTGCTCACCCATATATTTATACATTCCCGCCGCAACGCTGAAAACATCGGCATAATCCGGCAAAGCTCCCGGAAAATCGCAGGAAAAAACCGGTTTACAGTCCTTAACAAACCACCCCTGTTCTCCGAAAACATAAGGTCCCGCAGAAAAGGGCAGGCGCTCGCTCGATATTATATGATTACAGCCGCCCATATCCGAAAGACTATCCTTGAGCACAGCGCAGGTTCCGTATTTTGCAAGCAGGTTTTCGCAAACCGTTTCATAGCTTTTTTCCTCGCTCACAACATACACCGTTCGGAAATTTTCCACGGCGGGAGCAAGCAGATACTGTATTTTACCCTGCCTATCAAAAATGGCTATATCGGTATTTTTATCGGCATACCGTATTACCGTATTAAGCAGTATGCGGTATTTGATTTCGGTAACATCGTCACTTGTATTTAAAACTACCGGCACACGGCAGTTTTTAATGAATTTTTCTATATATTTTGTGTTGTCGTTTTTTCTTGATACCAGGCGGCTTAAATAAAATTCACCCTTTTTGCAGGTTATCCTCTCATTTATGATTTTTCTTCTGCCGCGTAACACCTGATCCTCGAGATTAAGCGCCGTAAACATATTCTTCCCCCTTGACAAAAAATATTTATGTACTATACTAATTTATAGTAAATACTTAACATCAATAATACTAAAAAGGTGATTTTATGGAAAAATTCGATGCAACACTTGTTGTTATGGCGGCAGGTATGGGCAGCCGTTTCGGCGGCCTTAAACAGATTGCTCCCGTTGGCAAAAACGGTGAGGCAATCCTCGATTTCTCGGTTTACGATGCGGCAGAAGCCGGCTTTACCAAGGTTGTTTTTGTTATAAATCACGCCATTGAAAAGGATTTTAAGGAATTCGTAGGCAAGCGCGTTGAAAAAAGAATTAAAACCGAATACGTTTTTCAGGAAAAGGAATATTTGCCCGATGGATTTACCGTTCCCGAAGGCAGAGTTAAGCCCTGGGGTACGGGACACGCGGTGCTTTGCTGTAAGGACGTTGTTCACGAGCCCTTTGCCGTTATAAATGCTGACGATTATTACGGCAAATCCGCTTTCCACCAGATTTACGAACAGCTTAAAAAGGAAAAGGACAACTTCTGCATGGTGGGCTTCCGCCTTAAAAACACACTCACCGAAAACGGCCACGTTTCCCGCGGAATATGCAGTGTTGAAAACGGCGAGCTTACCGATATAGTTGAGCGCACCAAGATTTTATCCGATTGCACCTTTACCGAAGATGACGGTGCAACCTGGTCTCCCCTTTCTCCCGAAAGTGTTGTTTCAATGAATATGTGGGGACTTACTCCCGATTATTTCGAATACTGCGAAAAGGATTTCCTCGAATTCTTAAAGGCAAGAGGCACCGAGCTCAAAAGCGAATTTTACATCATAACCGCCATTGAAAATCTCATAAAGAGCGGCAAGAAAAAGGTAAAGGTTTTAGAGAGCGAGGATAAGTGGTACGGCGTGACCTACAAGGAGGACACCGAAGCCGTAGTAAAAGCAATCGGCTCACTTATTGATAACGGTCTTTACGAGAATATGTAAAAAAAGAAAAAGCAGCTTTATGCAAAACGCGTAAAGTTGCTTTTATTTTTTATCAGCCTTACTTTGTAAGGGTATCGCTTTTAAGCACCGCCGCTACTATAAGCCGCTCGCTGTTATTCGAGGTGCAGGTGCTTAATGTTATGATTTTATCCCGAACCGTAACCGCCGTACCCGTTCTTACATTATGGATTTTGGCGCTTGAAGAAAGGGTATCGGATATAAAGCCCTGAAAGCCCTCGTCTGTGGAAAAATCATAGGCATACATAATATGATTATCGTCAATAGTTCGTGAAGCATAAATCTGATATTCCAAAATGTGCCCTTCTGTATAGACCGTAATTTTGGAGTTTTTATCGAAAAACTCTTTATCCTTAAACCTTTTAACTTGACCGAACATAGTTCCGTTTTTCATATTATGACCGTAAATTACGGTGTTTTTATCCGAAAAATCGGCACTGTTTAACTGCTGAATATAAATTGAACCCGCTTTTTGGGTTTCACGGTGCCAATCGTGGGTAAGATAAAAATCCTCCTCGGTATTTGCGCCGCTTCGCATAACAGGATAATCAATATCGGTGCCCTCAACCCTTATCCAGCCGCAAACGTCCGGATTTTCCTTATTCAGGCTATCGAAGTTTATCGGATTATCCGGCAACTCCTCTTTTGCGGAAACAACGGAGGAGGTTTTTTTATATTCATCGAGATTTTCTTCGACCGGCAGATAGGTTCTTAAGAGCAATATGACGGTAGCAACAGCCAACACCGCAAAAATGATTACGAGAATATCTATTTCTTTTCCGAAAATTTTTATTTTCATAACATCACCTGATAGTTTTATTTTAACACTCCTGTTGATTTTTTTCAAGGTTATTGACAAACTCGCCTTAATATATTACTATAAAAATGGCGGAAGCCAAATATTTTAAGGAGAAAAAACTATGAAATTCGAAATTAAAGGCGAACCGATGCCGGTTGTTATCTGCAACCTGGAGGCAGGAGAAACAATGATAACAGAAAGCGGCTCAATGGTATGGATGAGCCCCAATATGAAGATGGAGACGAGTGCCGGCGGAATAGGCAAGGCATTCGGCAGAGTTTTCTCGGGTGAATCAATTTTCCAAAACAAATATACTGCGCAAAACGGCGCCGGTATGATAGCATTTGCTTCGAGCTTCCCCGGCTCGATAAGAGCGGTTGAAATCACACCCGATAAGCCGCTTATCGTTCAAAAATCGGCGTTTTTGGCAGCAACTGCCGGAGTTGAGCTTTCTGTTTTCTTCCGCAAAAAGCTTGCCGCAGGTCTTTTCGGCGGAGAGGGCTTTATTATGCAGAAGATTTCGGGAAGCGGAACAGTTTTCCTCGAAATTGACGGCTCTGCAGTAGAATACGAGCTGGCAGGCGGTCAGCAGATGATAGTTGATACCGGAAATCTCGCTGTGATGGACTCCACCTGCACGATGGATGTTCAAACTGTAAAGGGCTTTAAGAATGTACTTTTCGGCGGCGAAGGACTTTTCAATACCGTTGTAACCGGCCCCGGAAAAATCACGCTTCAAACAATGCCTATGGAAAACTTTATCGGCATGATAGCCGCAAGAATTCCCAAAAATAATAATTAGTTATTATAATCAGTCACCCCTGCAAGGAATTCCTTGCAGGGGTGGTTTGTTTTCTGCCGCTTTTGAAGCCCCTCGCCAACATTCGCCTCTCTCTTTCCTTTACAAAGGGAGCAAAAGCCGGGCGCGCAATGCACGCCCCTGCGATTTATAATGTTGCGAAGCAACACCGCAATTCCTAACTCCTAATTTCCAACTCCTCATTTTCGGGACGTCGGAGCGCCGTCCCCTACGCCACCTATTCATTCCTAACTCAACAAAAAACCACCCTTTCGGGTGGTTTTCTTGTTTTTTCTTACGCCTTATTTACCGAGCCGAAAAGCTCCATCTTTTCTTTTACGGTATCTTTAATTGCCTGGGTGCCGTCTGCAAGAAGTTTTCTCGGGTCAAAGCCCTTGCCCTGAAGGTCCTTACCTGCCTCGATATACTTTCTTGTTGCCGCCGCAAATGCGAGCTGACACTCGGTATTTACATTGATTTTGGAAACGCCCAGCGTTATTGCCTTCTTTATCATATCAGCCGGAATGCCTGTGCCGCCGTGAAGAACGAGGGGCATTTCACCGGTGAGCTCCTGGATAGCCGCCAGAGTATCAAAACGAAGGCCTGCCCAGTTTTCGGGATATTTACCGTGGATATTTCCTATTCCTGCTGCGAGCATTGTAACGCCCAAATCGGCTATCATTTTACATTCATTCGGGTCGGCAACCTCGCCGCCGCCGATTACGCCGTCTTCCTCGCCGCCGATAGCTCCAACCTCGGCTTCAAGAGAAAGACCAAGTTTATTGCAGGTTTCAACGAGCTCCTTGGTTTTTGCGATGTTTTCTTCAATCGGGTAATGAGAACCGTCAAACATTATCGAAGAAAAGCCTGCTTCTATACATTTCTTTGCGCCCTCATACGAGCCATGGTCAAGATGCAGGGCTACCGGAACGGTGATGCCGAGCTCATCAATCATTGCCTTAACCATATCGGCAACGGTTTTAAAGCCGCACATATACTTGCCTGCGCCCTCGCTTACACCCAAAATTACGGGTGATTTAAGCTCCTCGGCAGTAAGGAGGATTGCTTTGGTCCATTCAAGGTTATTGATATTGAACTGACCTACTGCATACTTACCCTGTTTTGCCTTGGTTAACATTTCTTTTGCGGAAACTAACATTATAATTCCTCTTTCCTTTATTTTTTTACTTTATTATTGTATACCAAAACCGCCGATTTTTCAATACAAATCGGCGGTTTTTTATAATTATTTTACTGCGTATTTACTTTTTCTCTTTTGAGGAACCTCGATAATTACATTTTCGGGTCTTGCTTCAAGCAATTCGGGGTTTTCGAGGTACTTTTTCATCTTTCTGAACGCCATCGCAAAATAGCAACCCGAACAAATTCTTTCGTCCATCGTAAGACCAATCGGTATACATTTTTCGAAAACTATCTCGCCGCCCTTACGCTTTGCAACCTCTCTTGAATTGCCGAGGGTTAAAAAGAGGCTTGTAGTTCCGAATTCGTAGCAATGATGGAAAATATGGTTTGTTCGGATAGATGCAAGGTTTGAAATCGACATACTCGTATGGAACGGGCTGGCATCAATAACCGCCTTGGGCAGGAAACCGTATTTATCCGCAAAACGCAACAAACCTACGCCGATATTAAGAATACCCGGAATGCCGAGCAGGATTTTAATTGCCTTTTCGGTGCCGTTGTTCTTGGCGTTTACACGGTTTTCATTTACGTAATCGTTTATGATATTATTTACGTCATCAATAGTATTTTCGTAATCGAAATACATTTTTGACATGGTGCCGTTATCCTTTTCGCCCGCCTGCAAAACAACCATACCTACCGCAATTTCATTTCTTGCATAAATTCTTTTATTTACGATAAAGTGATTGAGCTCCGGAAACTCACAGAGCGTTCTTACGTATGCGGCAAGAAAAACTGCCATATGGCTTATATTCACACCGTCATTATTTCTTCGCGCGTTTATGTATTTCTGAATAGGCTCGAGCGGTATATCAAGCTCAATCATATTCATAGAATCATAACGCTTATTCATAATAAAAGGCGCAACGGTATACATCGGGTCCGCATTTTTTACCTTTTTACCGTCTGCTCTCAACATAAATCCAACCCCTTAAAAAATCTACAATAATAATACACCTTTTCGACAAGAATTGCAAGAAATATATTTTGGAAAAAGCAACTCCCCGCTCTTTCGAGCGGGGAGGAAGAAATCTTAATATTTCTTTCTGGGAGTATAAGAAGTATGGAGATCGTGATGTGCTTTGTGTCCGCCGAAGCCGTCATACCACTCTTCATAGAGCTTCTTTACAACGGGTGATTCGTGAGACATACGAAGCGCCATTGACTTATCCTGGTCGTAAAGTGCTTTTGCACGAACAGCCTTGAGGTCAACGGTATCACGTACATACTGCGGCTGAATCGGCTGACCGCCGCCGTTTACGCAACCGCCGGGGCAGCACATAATTTCGATAAAGCCCCAACCGTCCGGATTGCCGGCCGCAATCTTATCCATAATCTCTTTAGCCGCTTTAGCGCCCGAAGCAACTGCAAGCTTAAGGTCCATATCGCCAACCTTAACGGTAGCCTCTTTAATGCTGGCAGTACCTCTTACTGCTTCGAGTTCAACAGGCTCGGTAGCACCGTTGAGCCATACGTTTGCGGTACGAACTGCCGCTTCCATAACACCGCCGGTAGCACCGAAGATTACTGCCGCACCGGTATCTTCACCGAGAGGACTATCAAATTCTTCATCGGGGAGATTTACAAAATCAATACCTGCACGGTCAATCATTCTGCCGAGCTCACGTGTTGTAA
This sequence comes from Candidatus Equinaster intestinalis, assembly GCA_018065375.1. The sequence goes on from JAGHTJ010000032.1 coordinate 10,798, forward strand.
GAGCAATATCAACATCGGGAACACCTGCAGCAGACTGATCTTCTCTGCCAACCTCAAATTTCTTTGCGGTACAGGGCATAATTGATACTACAACAATATCTTCTGCCTTAATGCCCATCTTTTCGGCATAGTAGGTTTTAATAACTGCGCCTGCCATCTGCTGGGGTGACTTACAGCTCGACAAATGACCGATTAAATCGGGATAATAAAGCTCGCAGAACTTAACCCAACCGGGTGAGCAGGAGGTAATCATCGGCAGAGTTCCGCCGTTTTTAATTCTTTCAACAAGCTCGTTGGCCTCTTCTACTATTGTAAGGTCAGCCGAGAAGTCGGTATCAAATACCTTTGCAAAACCGAGGCGGCGTAAAGCGGCAACCATCTTGCCCTCTACGTTGGTACCGATTTCCATACCGAAGCATTCGCCCAAGGTTGCACGGATAGACGGAGCAGTTTGAACTACTACGTGCTTGCTCGGGTCAGCGAGAGCTGCCCAAACCTTATCGGTATCGTCCTTTTCGGTGAGAGCGCCGGTAGGACAAACAACGGTACACTGACCGCAGGAAATACAGGGAACCTTGCCGAGCTCGAGATTGAATGCCGAGCCGATGCAGGTATCAATACCGCGGTTATTTGCGCCGATAACGCTTACATACTGCTCATTACAAGCGGCTACGCAACGGCGGCAAAGGATACATTTATTATTATCTCTTACGAGGTGGGGTGTTGAATTATCAATCTCGTAAAGCGGCTTATAGCCTTCGAAACGGGTAGAATCAACACCGTAATCACGGCAGAGCTTCTGCAATTCGCAGTTTGTTGAGCGTTTGCAGGAGAGGCACTTCATATCGTGGGTTGAAAGGATAAGCTCGAGGGTAGTTTTTCTTGCCTTCTGAATTTTTTCGGAATTGGTAAGAACCTCCATACCTTCGCTTACGGGGTAAACGCAGGCGGTAACTACTCTGAAGCCTCTGCCTTCATTGGCTTCAACAACACAGATACGGCAAGCGCCGATTTCGTTTTTCTCTTTCATAAAGCAGAGGGTGGGAATTTCAACCCCTACTTTACGGGCTGCCTCTAAAATAGTGGAGCCCTTGGGTACGGAAACTTCCATACCGTTAATTTTCAAATTTATCATATCCATTATTCTTCGGCTCCTTTCTTACTGTTTGCTGATTGCATTTATCTTACAGTTTGACATACAAGCGCCGCACTTAACGCACTTGTTTGCATCAATGGTGTAAGAAGGCAACTTATGACCTGCCGCAACATAATCGGTTTTGCTGATTGCATCTGCAGGACAGTTTTTAGCGCACATACCGCAACCGATACATTTATCTTTATCAATGGTGTAGGTGAGTAAATCTTTACATACGCCGGCAGGACACTTCTTCTCGTTTACATGAGCCTCGTATTCTTCACGGAAGAAACGAAGTGTTGCAAGAACGGGGTTAGGAGCTGTCTGACCGAGACCGCACAAGGAGTTGGTCTTTATGTACATACAGAGCTGTTCAAGGTTATCAAGGTCTTCGGCAGTACCGTTGCCCTTGGTGATTTTATTGAGGAGCTCAAGAAGTCTCTTGGTACCTACACGGCAGGGAGTACACTTACCGCAGGACTCATCAACGGTAAATTCAAGGAAGAATTTAGCCATATCAACCATACAGGTATCTTCGTCCATAACAATAAGTCCGCCCGAACCCATCATACAACCGATTGCTACGAGGTTATCATAGTCAACTTCGGTATCAATAAGACGAGCAGGGATACAACCGCCTGAAGGACCACCGGTCTGTGCGGCTTTAAACTTCTTGCCGTTGGGAATGCCGCCGCCGATATTTTCGATTATATCGCGGAGTGTAGTACCCATCGGGATTTCTACAAGTCCGGTATTCTTAATCTTACCGCCCAAAGCAAATACCTTGGTACCCTTTGAACGCTCGGTTCCCATAGAAGCGAACCACTCTGCGCCGCGAAGGATTATCTGCGGAATGTTTGCAAAGGTTTCAACGTTATTTTCAACTGTAGGTGAATTGTAAAGACCCTTTACTGCCGGATAAGGAGGACGGGGACGGGGTTCACCGCGGTTGCCTTCGATAGAGGTCATAAGAGCAGTTTCCTCACCGCAAACGAATGCGCCTGCGCCGAGACGAATCTGCAAATCAAAATCGAAGCCCGAGCCGAAAATGTTTTCGCCGAGGAGTCCGTACTCGTGAGCCTGGTTAATAGCCAACTGCAAACGTGCAACTGCTATCGGATACTCTGCACGAACATATACAAAGCCCTTTGTAGCACCGATTGCATAACCTGCAATGGTCATAGCCTCGATAATACAGTGGGGGTCGCCTTCAAGAACCGAACGGTCCATAAATGCACCGGGGTCGCCCTCATCGGCGTTACATACTACATACTTCTGCGGAGCCTTATTCGGAGCGGTAAGTCCCCATTTACGTCCTGTGGGGAATCCGCCGCCGCCTCTGCCGCGAAGACCTGAATCGGTAACTACCTTAATAACGTCATCAGGAGTCATGGTGGTAAGTACCTTGCCAAGTGCGGCATAACCGTCCATCGCGATATATTCATCTATGCTTTCGGGGTTAATAACGCCGCAGTTACGCAGTACTACACGGTTTTGTGCTTTATAGAAAGCAGTATCGTTAAGAGATACAGAATTACTCATAATTTTACCTCCTATTTAATGGTGTATTCGGCGACAACGTTACCGCCCTTGATATGTTTCTCAACAACCTCTTCGGCTTTTTCAGCGGTCATCTTAACATAGGTGGTTCTCTTGCCTGCCTCGTAAATCTCGATTACGGGCTCAAACTGGCAAATGCCTATGCAACCGGTCTGGGTTACGGCAACCTTATCCGAAAGGCCTGCTTCTTCTACTCCCTTAACGACAGCATCAAGAACCGGCTTTGCGCCTGCCGCGATACCGCAGGTAGCCATACCTACTACTACACGCATCTTATCGCTGTTTTCGCTAATGAAGATTTTATCTTTCATTTTGTCTTTAATAGACTGAAGTTCTGCTAAAGATTTCATACACTTTAATCCTTTCATAAATTGTTAGGGTGCTTTACCCATTATCAGTCTTTATACTTTGCAAGTATGCCTTCAAGCTCGTTTACGGTAAGTCTGCCGTAAACATCATCATTGATGGTCATTACCGGAGCAAGACCGCAAGCACCTATACAACGGCAGGCAGTAAGAGAAAACTTGCCGTCTTCAGTACATTCATCGGCACCAATACCGAGAAGCTCGGTAAGCTTTTCCATGATTCCGCCGGAGCCCTTAACGTAGCAAGCGGTACCGAGGCATACCGAAATGTTGTACTTACCCTTGGGGGACAAAGCAAATTGAGCATAGAAGGTTGAAACGCCGTAAATCTTCTCCAGCGGTACATCCATACCCTCTGCTATCATCTGCTGAACCTCTATCGGCAAATAACCGTAGATGTCCTGTGCGGCCTGCATAACTACCATTACGCGGCTCTTATCGTATTTGTTTTCTTCGATAACCGCCTTCAGTTGTGCTTCCTGTTCAGCTGTGCCCTTAAAGGGAATTTTACTGATTTTTTTCTGCATGAAAAATCCTCCTTACGAATAATTGATAAGTTTTTATGCCGAAAACCCTCCGCCAATAGCGGACAATTCGCCGACACTACATACCAATTTAGAATTATAACACAGTTCTTCGCGTTTTTCTACACTTTTATAAGAAAATTTTTATTTTTTTATATATAAATTATATACATTACATCAAAAATCTGCATTTTTTTGCAAAAATCGCCGGATTTTAAGCGAAAAATTTATTTTTTGATGAATTTTTCGGGGAAAAGAGTTAGGAATGAATAGGTGGCGTAGGGGACGGCGCCTCGACGTCCCGCATTATACGATGAATTTATCCGGCCGCCTTGCCTCCCTTGCCAAAGGGAGGGGGACCGAAGAGCGGTGGTGGGATTCCGTAGGGGCGTGCATTGCGCGCCCATTTTAATTTGATAAACTCATTCATTACCCCTGCCTCCCTTGCCAAAGGGAGGTGGCAAAATCTCCGATTTTGTCGGAGGGATTCGCAAAATATTATCCTCAGAATCCTTTAATCCCCGAATCCCCTCGCCACTTCGTGGCCCTCTCCCCTTTAACAAGGGGCGCAAATTTATTTGATAAAATTTACGTCAACCGTAGGGGACGGCGCCTCGACGTCCCGCATTGCACGCCCGGGAAGTTTCATCAAATTTACGGCGGGCGGCGGCAAGGCGAAGCCTTGATATAG
>JAGHTJ010000062.1 GCA_018065375.1 Candidatus Equinaster intestinalis
TAACTTATTAGGAATGCCATATCACTTTTATTTGCCTTGCCATTTCCATCCAAATCACCTTTAAGCTGAATTGTTGCATCTTGGGTTATATCCTGCATGCCTACTTCAACCGGTATTTCCTTTGTTGCGTGGTTTTTCTTGGAAATTTTAAGTATATAATTTCCTGCCGCAATTCCGCTGAAATTGTACACCGCATTGTTTCCGGTGATATTTGTTTCGGCTATTTTGTTTGTACCGCTTGCATCGTAAAGCGCAACATTTATAATTTCGCTTGTATCACCGAAATTGTTTACAGTGCCGGAAATCGTGCGCCCTGTAGATTTATCCGTTTTTACAATCAGCGAATCACTCGCAGGTGATGCAAAATATTGCTCGTTTTCGGCTTTTCTTTGATAGAAGAAATAGTTTGTGTTTGGGTTAAGTCCCGTAAACACATTGCTTTCCTGCCAATTTTCACAATCGTTACTGTATTCATAACCGTTAATTTTTCTAAGAGTTACGGTTGTATCTGTTTTACTAACAAGTGTCGGTGCGCTCGGCGTCGATGCCGGACCTTTTTCGGTGCTGAATTTTGCACCTATGCTTGATTCACCGGCATAGGTTGTTTGTGTTTCGGCATATCGCTGATAGAATGTGTATTCCGTACTGCAATAAAGACCGGTAAACACAGGGCTTGCTTGCCAATATACTCCGTTTTTGCTGTATTCACAACCCGTTACGGCGGTCAGGGTTATGCTGTTTTGTGTTCTGCTTTCGAGTGTAGGTGCGCCGGGTATGGCGGTTTGCTCGTATTTATCGGTTGTAACGGTTATTGTGCTTGCACAACTCGGTGCATTGTCCGCAGTTGCCTGATATCTTGCGTAAACGGTATAGCGTGTGCCTGCGGTAAGACCTGTAAAAGTGCCGGAAGTCTGCCACTTTTCTCCATCAATGCTGTACTCGATTCCGCCAACCATTGCTACCGAAATTGTAGTATCGGTAAAGCTTGTAAGCTTCGGCTTTGCAGGATATATTTTTCTTACATAACCGCAGATATTGCATGTGGTATCAATATCGTTATCGTAGATATGCGGACCTACCGTTCTTACTGCACCGCATACATTACAAGTGGTATCGCAGTCGTTATCGTAGATATGTCCCGTTTCTTCGCAGGTATAATGCCAAGTAGCATTTTTTAATTTATCGTTGCCAGAGCCAATGTTTATTTTAGCTTTTTGCAAATATGTACCTTTGTAGTATACATTTTTAAGGCTTGAGCAACCGTAAAATGCACTAAAGTCTATACTTGTTACGCTATCGGGTATGGTGATGCTTGTAAGGCTTGAACAAGAGTCAAATGCCCTTACGCCTATACTTGTTACGCTATCGGGTATGGTGATGCTTGTAAGTCTTGTGCAATAGTAAAATGCCCAATAGCCTATACTTTTTACACTATTCGGTATGGTGATGCTTGTAAGGCTTGAGCAATCGGAAAATGCAACCCCTGCAATGCCTAATGTTCCGTCTTTAATTATTACACTGCTCGGGCATTCGCCTTTATATTTATAAAATACTTTTCCTGCATATACAGGTCCGTCGGGCTGATTATCATACCAAACAGTATTGTCAAACGCACGCCTGCCTATACTTGTTACGCTATCGGGTATGGTGATGCTTGTAAGTCTTGTGCAATCGTAAAATGCATATTCGTCTATACTTGTTACGCTATTGCCTATGGTTACGCTTTTAAGGCTTGAGCAATTGTAAAATGCATTATAGCCTATACTTGTCACGCCATCGGGTATGTTAATGCTTGTAAGGCTTGAGCAATCTTCAAATGCAGCATTGCCAATATTTATTACGCTATTGCCTATGGTTACGCTTGTAAGGCTTGTGCAATTGTGAAATGCATGATCGCCTATACTTGTTACACCGTTTTCTATTGTAACCTTGGTTATTGACGTTCCCCACGGCGCATAATTATCATTCCAATAATTATAATTCCCCATTTCACCGTTACCGGAAATGGTAAGCTCGGTGCCGTTGAGAGTCCAAGTGCAAGAGCCGGTAGTGCCGGATGTTCCTGCCGCGCTTGCCGTAAATGCACCGAGCGGGAACATCGCCACAATTAAGCAAACTGTTAAAATAATTGCCAATGGTTTTTTCATTTTTAAATTCCTCCCAAAAAAGTGCGACAACCGAAGTTATCGCACCGAAAAATGCATAACTCCAATTGCTGCGACACAACTTTCCGCAATATAAAACGAATGCGAAAGAAGAGAATGCATTTTTACCAAAATAAAAATACACTCGCTTTATATTGCTTTATTTAGTTGTGTCGCAAGTTCATATTATCACACATTTTTAGGTTTGTAAAGAAAAAATATTGGAGTTGTTTCACTGCAAATTAACAAAATTTACTATATGTGCGATACAGGGTATACTCTCCCCCTGCATTGTGGAGGTTGGCGAAAGAAGGGCGCCCGTGGCACAGAAAAGTATATTTTTATACTCGCCGCTTTCAACCTTTTTGAGTATATACGAAGTAAGCACCGAGGCACTGCAACCGCAACCCGAACCGCCGGAATGGACATCCTGCTTCTCACGGTCAAAAATCATCATACCGCAATCGTTATGCACATTTTTTATATCTATGCCGTCTTTTTCGAGGACGGCATACAGCAGTTTTGTACCGGTAAATCCGAGGTCGCCGGTAAAAATCGCATCGTAATCTGTCGGCTTGGTTTTTGTATCATTTAAAAACCTTTCAATAACGCATGCCGCGGCAGGTGCCATTGCCGCACCCATATTATTGGCGTCCTTAATTCCGAGGTCGGTGACCTGACCGAAGCAGATTTTATCAACGGCGGCGCGTCCGTTTTTACCGAGAATTACAGCACCCGAGCCGGTAACCGTCCATTGTGCGGTTTGGGGACGCTGACAACCGTAATCAAGCGGAAATCTATACTGTCGCTCTGCAGAACAAAAATGCGAAGAGGTAACAGCCGCGGTCATTTCTGCGGCGCCGCTATCCACGGCGAGTGCGGCAAGGCAGAGAGAAAGCGCCATAGTTGAGCAGGCTCCGTAAAGTCCCACAAAGGGTATTTCGGTTTTTCGTATTCCAAATGATGAGCTTATACACTGATTAAGCAGGTCGCCCGCAAAAATCATATCAATATCATCATAATTCAGCTTTGCCTTATTAAGGGCGCAGGCAAGGGAGAGCTGCTGCATTTTAGCCTCTGCCCTCTCAAACGATTTTTCATCAAAAAGCGAATCCTTGCTCACTATATCAAAGCTTTTTCCAAGCGGTCCCTCGCTCTCTTTTTTACCCGCCACCGATGCATAAGATACAACCCTCGGCAGGTTTTCAAGTTTAATTGTTCCTCTGTTAATTCTCAAATTTCTCACCTACCTGCAAAAATAATAAATAATACCGTAAACCACCGATGCCGCCGTTCCGTACAGAATAACCGGACCTGCTATCGAAAATATTTTAGCACCGACTCCGAGCACAAACCCCTCGTTTTTAAACTCGATTGCCGGAGATACAACGGCGTTTGCAAATCCGGTTATCGGAACGAGGGTGCCCGCTCCCGCGTGTTTTGCAATTTTATCGAAAATTTTAAGTCCGGTAAGCAATGCCGCCACAAAAACAAGGGTTGAGGGCACAAGCATTTTTGTTATATCCTCTTCAAGACCAAAATACAGATATATTTCCTTTATGCCCTGCCCTATCGCGCATATAAGACCTCCGACACAAAACGCCCACAAAAAATCCTTGATTTTCGGAGACGCCGGCGAAAAGCGCTCCACCAATTTTGAATATTCATTTTCCTGCATTTTCATAAAATCACTCCGTTTTCTATTTTTACCGAAAAATGAAGTTTTAACCGAACTTTCGGAAATAAAAAACCGCAGAACCATTCTTCAAAAAGAAGCTGTTCTGCGGGAATTTTAATTTATACTATTTACGACTTTCGCCAGTTTTTATAAACCAAAAGCCACAAGGCAATATCAAATGCCGAAAAAACAATACCAATTAAGATTATACCGATTAAGGCAAAAACAATGAATGTTATTAAAAATGCAAAAAACACGAAATTTTTTAAGGTGGCAACAATGCAGAAGACCAATGCAAGCAAAACCGTTATTGTTTCTGCCGCCGATATTTCCGCGATATAATCCTTCGATTTTATCACATAAAAAACATTTTTCGTGAAACTTTTTTCCTGAAGCGAATTCATATAAGCGGTACGTTTTTCGCGCATATTCACCCTTGCTTTACCGATAACAAACATTGCGAGCGTTAGTGCAACCGCCACGGTTACCGAGAAAATGAGCCCCGCCTTTTCCGGCTCTGCCGTTTGACCCGACACACCAAAAACCACGGCAGTAATCAAAAAGGCAACAAATACCGATAATACCGTGAATAATAGCATCATAAACAGTTTTTTGAAATACATTTAAACATTACTCCCTTTCTATTTGAAGAACCGTACCGTTATCCTCGCACTCCTCCGTCCATTTTCCCACGGCTACAAAGAAGTTTTTGTCACTGACTGCGAAGCAAGTAGGCAAAAGCTCGGAATGAAAATAACATTCGGTTTTAACCTTGGGATTTTTACCGTCTTTTATGCTTGAAATTGATATTTCGAAATCGGTGCCTTCATCATCAGAAGAATACGCAAGTATATAAAGAACATCATTATACTTATACAAATCGAAAGCACGTACTGATTTATCGGAATTTTTCAAAAGGGTTATTTCCTTAAAGGTGTTCATATCATCGGTGTAATAAAGGCGGTCGGTCACTAAAAACAGACGGTCGTTTAAAGACTGATTTTCCATTATTTTCATTTTATAGATACAACCCATGGTTTTGAAATCCAATTTATCAAGCAGATTGCAAACAAAATTAAAGGATTCGTTTTCATAGCGATACATTTCAAAACGCAGGCTACTTGTATCCGTAGGGTCATAATAGTAAAAATCGGCATACAGCTTACCGCCGAATGTATACAGGTTATGCGAGCGCACAACCTCCCCTTTTCCAGGTTCCATAGGTTTGCCGTTTTTAATCATCGGCACGCGCTCAAATTTATCATCACCGCTTGATACGATAATCGGAGTTTTACCGACCTTCGCACCGATGCTTGCAAACAGTTTGCCTTCAAACTCTGTTAAATCAAAGTTATGTAAATTATCAAGTATACCCGAATGTGTCTTCCAGGCACCGTTTTCAAGCTGATAATACGTACCGTATTTTGCCCAGCCGCAAGGGTCCCAGCCGGGGATTGTAAGCTTACCGTCAATCACTTTAAAGCGGCCTATCTGTTCATCGGATAGAAAGCCCATTTTCTCCCAATTTCCGATATTATCGAGGCTCATACGAAGCGCCGGAACCGGTCCTGCATTTTTATCGTAATCGCCGTTTCCGATATAAAGGGTATTATCGAAAATTTCCATATCCCAGATACATCTCGGTATGGTATTTACCGGGTAATACTCCTTTGTAGGCTGACCGATAGTTATCGGCTCCACCTCGGGTATTGGCTCAACGATATATGTTACTTCCTCATTTGTATTATCCTGCTTTGAGCAACCCGCCGCAAGAACTATTAACGCGACAAGCAGGAGTATAATAAAACATCTGTTGAACTTTTTTAATGATTTCATATACATCACCAAGCGATAATTTATACTACAAAATATTTTAACATACTAAAAAAAAAAATGCAATAAATATCTTTTATCCGATATTTGTGCCGCGGAGTCAACAAACAGGTTACCGCCCATTTTTGTATATTTTATTGCCTTTTAATTTTTCGTAAGATAAAATTACACTAAAAACGAAACGGAAGTCAAAATGAAAAGCATCGGAGAAATCATTAAAAATTACCGACTGAAATCAAATATGACACAAGAGTAACTCGGAAATAAGATGTTTGTTTCAAAGCAGGCGATTTCAAAATGGGAAACGGTAAAACGCAATACCAGATAAAGCAAAAGGCAGGTTCACCCGAACCTGCCCGTACATAGAAAAACAGATAAAAAATGAGTATTCATAACGGACTTGGTGAAACAAAATAAAATCAATAGTTTCGGTGCCGGACAATCATATTCAAAAATCAAAACGCACATTTTAATAAATTCCTATTTTGCGGTACAATGTACTCATCAAAGGAGGAATTGTAATGAAAAAATACATAACAGATGAACACACGAGACTAAAATACGAGCTTGTAGGTAATTACTCTTTAGTTGCCGGTGATGATGAGCCGTGAGAACACACCCTCAACCTTGATTTGGTTGAGGGTGTGTTTTAT
>JAGHTJ010000091.1 GCA_018065375.1 Candidatus Equinaster intestinalis
TTTTAATACTTTTTTCTCTTTCTTGCAAGATAATCTTTTAAGAATATCACTAAAACTCCCGAAAACATTATCACGGGGAAGACGGTTGCCGCTAAAAATCCCGCTTTAAGACCGCCCTTATCGGCAAATATACTTGCAACAAACGGTCCTGCCGAGCAACCCAAATCACCCGCCGCCGCAAGTATTCCGAACATAAGCGCTCCGCCCTCTTTAAATCTGCGGGAGGACATCGAGAGGGTAACCGGCCACATTATGCCGACCGAAAAGCCGCAGAGTCCGCAAAAGATAACTGCAAGTGATGTATCTCCGAAAACTATGCCGAGATAGCAGACTGCCGCCGCGGCAGAGCTTAACATAAGCGCTTTTTGGTGATTAAACCTATCCCCTACGATGCCGTAAATAAGTCTTGCGCTTCCCATAAGCAGGGCAAAAAATGTAGGACCGAGCAAATCGCCCACCGTTTTGGAAAGGTGAAGTCCCTGCTCGGCGAATGCGGAAGCCCATTGCGAAACTGTAATTTCGCTGGCACCCGCGCAGAGCATAACCAAAACATAAAGATAAAAGCTTTTGCTTTTAAGTATTTTGGGTGACCTTTTCGACATATCCCTTTCGGGGTCTACTATCGGCGCTTTTATAAAGAGGAGGGCATCGCAAAACGGAACTGCCGACCATATAATCGGCAAATAAAACCAGCTTTTTATGCCGATTACGGCAAACATAAATACCGAAAGCAAAACCGTTACAGCCTGACCCCAGCAATAAAAGGAATGAAGCAGGCTCATCTGTGAGGATTTTTTATTTGCCGGCAGATATTCGATTATCGGGCTTATGATAACCTCGATAAGTCCGCTTCCCACGGCGTAAAAGCATATTGAAATGATAATTGCGATATATGTACTCTCCATAATCCTCGGCAGGAAGGAAAGCATTAAAAGACCCACGCCGGCAAGCAGGTTTGCAATAACCGTGCATTTATGATAGCCGAATTTATTGACAAGCCTTACCGAGGCTATATCCACAAATATCTGCGCCACAAAATTTATCACTATGAGCGAGCCTATTTTCTCATAAGAAAGAGAATACTCGATATTGAATGTAACAAAAAGAAGCGGCAGAAAATTATTTATTATCGCCTGAACAAAATAACCTATATAACAACAGATTTTAGTATACGTGTAATTAGTTTTCATTTATGATTTTTATTAACTCCCCGGGATTTTCGATTATATATTTTGCGCCGTTTTCGAGGAGCTCATCTTCCTTTCGGTATCCCCACAAAACGCCTACCGGCAGAGCGCCCGAATTCACTCCGGTTTTTACGTCCATTCCCGAATCGCCCATAAAAATACATTCATCGGGCTTAACTTCGAGCTTTTCCATAGCCATAAGAGTAAGGGTGGGGTCGGGCTTGGTGGGTATCTCGGGTCGCTGACCCAAAACCAAATCAAATGTATCGGGAAGCAGGCTGTTTATAACCTCTATTGCCGCCGCGTGTGCTTTATTGGTAACAACGGCGGTTTTAATACCCGTTTCCTTTAATTTTGCTATAAGCTCCTTAATTCCGGAATAAACATAAGTATTATCGGCATAATGAACATTATAATTTTCGAAAAACTTTTCGCTTATCTTATTTAATGTAGCCTCGTCCCTTTTATCCTTGGGAGTTATACGGTAAATGAGCTTGGGTATTCCGTTGCCCACAAAATATTTGTATTTTTCGGTTTCGTGCGTGGGGAAACCGTAAAAAGACAGAGCAAAATTGCTCGCATTTGCCAAATCGAGCAAGGAATTTACGAGTGTTCCGTCCAAATCAAAAATTACTGCTTCTATCATAAAATCACCTATTAAAGTATACCATAATAAAAAGTTTTTTCAATATTTTTATATTTTTTTCAAAAAATGCTTGCATTATGCTCAATTTTCTGTTATTATGTTTTGTGCTGATTATGTTAAAGGAGGTGCAGACCATGGCTAAATGTGATATCTGCAACAAACAAATTACTTTTGGTATTAAAGTTTCTCACTCACACAGACGCTCCAACAGAACCTGGCAGCCTAATGTAAAGAAAGTAAAGGCTATCGTAAACGGCACACCTTGTCGTATCAATGCCTGCACCCGTTGCTTGCGTTCAGGTAGAGTTACCAGAGCAATCTGATTGTAATTTAGAAAAGAGGCGGCGTGTAGTTTACACGCCGCTTTATATTTTTTCGGGAGTTATATTTATTATGTATGACATTGCCATAATAGGCGGCGGCATCGGCGGACTCATGGCCGCTTACAAAATTAAGAAAAACAACAAGGCCGCCAATATAATTATAATTGAAAAGGGCGTTGCCCTCGAAAACCGCCATTGCCCGGCAGGAAGCAATAAATCCTGCGCGCATTGTAAGATTTGCAGTATAACGAGCGGTTATGCCGGAGCCGGCGCTTTTTCGGACGGTAAATTCAATCTCGGCACTGCCTACGGCGGTACTATCGGTGAGGAGCTCGGCGAAGAAACCGCAATGAAATATATCGGCGAGGTTGATGATATTTTAAGAGAGTTTTCGGACGATTATCCTGAGCTTTATCTTTCAAACGAAGAGCTGAAGCTGAAGTGTCTGCAAAACAATCTGCGGCTTCTCGATATGAATGTAAGGCATCTCGGAACCGATAAAAACTTTAAAACAATGCACCGCTTAATTGAAAATCTGCGCTGTAGCGGCGTTGAGCTTACCGTTCTTACCGAATGTGCGGGTATTGAAAAGAAATCCGATTCTTATGTTTTAAGCCTTAAAGACCAAAAGGGCGAAAGAAGCATAGAGGCAGGAAGGGTTATCATTGCAACCGGCAGAGGCGGCGCGGATTTTGTAAAGGGACTTTGCGAAAAGTTCTCGGTTAAAATAAACGCCAATTCGGTTGACATCGGCGTAAGAGTTGAAATGAAGGACGCTATCTGGAGAGAGTTTTCCTCCAAAATTTACGAGCCGAAAATCCTCTACCGCACCAAAACCTTTGAAGACCGTACACGTATGTTCTGCTTCAATCAGGGCGGCCTTGTTTCGGCTGAAAATAATGACGGCGTAATAACCGCAAACGGTCATTCCTTTGCCGAGCCGGAAAAGAAAACCGATAACTGCAATTTTGCCATTCTTTCCTCGATTCATTTTGCCGGAGACTTCAACAAGCCTACCGAATATGCCATAAACATTGCAAAAAATATGAACTTTGCGGGCGAAGGCAATATTATTGTTCAGCGCTTCGGTGACCTTATAAGAGGCAGACGCACCAACGACCACCGTCTGACTTCAAACAGCGTTATCCCCACCCTTAAAGCCTTTGCGGGAGATTTATCGGTGGTTATGCCCTACCGCGCCCTTACAAATATTATTGAAACGATATATGCGCTCGATAAGGTAGCCCCCGGCTGTGCCAATGACGATACGCTGCTTTACGGCTGTGAAAACAAATACTATTCGATATGCCCCGAGCATAACGGATATTTTGAAATTATGGACGGTATGTATCTTATAGGAGACGGAAGCGGCATTACAAGAGGTCTTTCTCAAAGCGGTGCCATGGGTCTTTTCGTTGCCGACCATATATCCGGAAAAATCAAAGAATAACTTGACAAAAGGTTATTTTAAGAGTAATATACTATTGTTAAAGCGTTGATAAGAAGAGTAGCTTTTATTCTGTCTTACAGAGAAGGGCGGTCGCAGGCTGTAAGCCGCCCCAAGAAAGATTTAAGTGAAAACCGTCTTTGAGTGTTCGGCGAACCGAAACGGGTGACTCCGTTAAAGGTCTTAAAGCGGTACCGTTTTTTCGGTGCAATGTGGGTGGAACCACGGAGTTTATAAATTTTACTTCGTCCCTATTTAGGGGCGAAGTTTTTGTTTTTTGGAGGTAATTTTATGAAAATCATACTTAACGGCAGTGAAAAGGTTTTTGAAAACGAAATCACGGCATTCGAGGCTGTAAAGAGCCTCGGCGGCGGATATGCAAAAAACGCCTGCGCCGCACAAATTAACGGTGAAAACAAGGATTTGCGCACCGCCTTGAAGGACGGCGACACCGTAAATATCTTAACCTTTGATGACGATTACGGCAAATGGACCTTCCGCCATACCGCCTCTCATATTTTAGCGCAGGCTATAAAGCGTCTTTATCCGCAGGCAAAGCTTGCGATAGGTCCCGCGATTGATGACGGTTTTTATTACGACATTGATATAAAGGAAAAGTTCACTCCCGAGGATCTTGAAAAAATCGAGGAGGAAATGAAAAAAATCGTAAAAGAGGATATTCCGCTTGAGCGTTTCACAAAAAGCCGCGCCGATGCAATTGCATTCTTTAAGGAAAAGGAAGAGCCCTTTAAGGTTGAGCTTATTGAGGATTTACCCGAAGACGCCGAAATCAGCTTTTATTCCCAGGGCGATTTTACCGACCTTTGTGCCGGCGCTCACCTTATGAGCACAGCTCCCGTAAAGGCATTCAAGCTTACCTCCGCTACCGGTGCTTACTGGAGAGGAGATTCCTCCAAAAAGATGCTCTGCCGTGTTTACGGTACTGCATTCCCGAAAGCCGGCGCTTTAGAAGAACATTTAGCCCGAATCGAAGAAGCCAAGAAGCGCGACCACAATAAGCTGGGCCGTGAGCTCGAGCTTTTCACCACAAGCGATGTAATCGGTCAGGGACTTCCCATTATGCTTCCGAAAGGCGCAAAGGTTATTCAGATTTTGCAGAGATTTGTAGAGGACGAGGAGGCTCGCCGCGGTTGGCAGCTTACCAAAACTCCCCTTATGGCAAAGAGCGACCTTTACAAGATTTCGGGACACTGGGACCATTATCTTGACGGTATGTTTGTTATGGGCGACCCGACTGACGAAACCAAGGAATGCTTCGCACTTCGTCCGATGACCTGCCCCTTCCAATATCAGGCGTATTTGAACCGCGCACGCTCCTACAGAGATTTACCCCTGCGTTATGATGAAACCTCTACCCTTTTCAGAAATGAAGATTCGGGAGAGATGCACGGACTTATCCGTGTTCGTCAGTTCACCATTTCCGAGGGCCACCTTATGTGCACTCCCGACCAGTTGGAGGGAGAATTTAAGAGCTGTCTTGAGCTTACAAACTTTATGCTCAAAACTCTGGGACTTGACGGTGACGTTTCCTACCGTTTCTCGCAGTGGGACCCGCTTGACCGTGCTAAATATATCGGAACTGCCGAGCAGTGGGACGAAGCGCAGGGTGTTATGAAGAAAATTCTTGACCATCTCGAAATCCCCTACAAAATCGGTATCGGCGAGGCGGCATTCCACGGACCGAAGCTCGATATTCAGATTAAAAATGTTCACGGCAAGGAAGATACACTTATCACAATCCAAATCGACCAGATGCTTGCCGAAAAGTTCGGTATGGAATACACCGATAAGGACGGCACCAAGAAAAATCCCTACATCATTCACCGTACCTCAATCGGTTGCTACGAGAGAACTCTGGCGCTCCTTATCGAAAAGTATGCCGGCGCATTCCCGACATGGATGGCACCCGTTCAGGTTAACATTCTGCCGATTGCAGACCGTCATCTTGATTATGCTTACGAAATCAAAAAAGCCCTTATGGATAAGGGTGTAAGGGTTGAGCTTGACGACCGCAACGAAAAAATCGGCTACAAGATTCGTGAATCACGTTTGCAGAAAATACCCTTTATGCTCGTAATCGGAGACAGCGAGGTAGAAAACGGCACACTTTCCGTTCGCCGCAGAGGTGAAAACGGTGACCTCGGCAATATGAGCAAGGAAGCCTTTATAGAGCTTTTACTTGATGAAATTGACACAAAGGCAATAAAATAATAACAGTTTAAAATACGCCTGCCGGCAGCAGGCGTATTTTTTATTCCCATTTCATATAATCTACTATGATATTCGATTTACATTGTGATACTTTAAGCGAATTAAAGTATATTCAGGATTTCGAAAGCAAAACGGCAATAAATCTAAACGTGCTTAAAAAAAGCTTCGCGCAGTGTTTCGCAATTTTTGTAAACGACAACATTCCCGATAAGGAAAACTACATAAAAGAAAAATACAATTTGTTTTTATCGGTTAAGAGGAACTATCTGCGAAATTGCCGCGCGCTTTTAACGATTGAAAACTGCGGATTTTTGGAAAACGATATGGAAAAAGCCGCAATATTAAAGAAAATGGGAACAAGAGCGGCGGGGCTTATCTGGAACAACGAAAACTGCATCGGCTACCCTGCCGTAAATCCCGATTTCGCAAATTTACCCCTTAAAAAATTCGGGTTTGAGCTTTTGGATTTTTTGGAAGAAAACGGAATTATTCCCGACCTTGCCCATATAAACAAAGGCGGATTTAAAGACGCTGTTACACATTATAAAAAGCCGCTGTGCGTTACACACAGCGGCGCATATTCCGTTTTCCCGCACCCGCGAAATCTTACCGATGAGCAGTTAAGGCTAATCGGCAAAAACGGCGGAATAATCGGGGTTTGCTTTTATAATGAATTTTTAAACGGCGGAGCAAGACCTACATCGTTTTCGGATATTATCCGCCACGCAAGACACATAAAAAATGTGGCGGGGATTGAAAGTGTGGCTTTAGGCAGTGATTATGACGGCTTTACGGCGCCCATTTGTTTTTCGGGATTTTGCGGGCTTGAAAATGCTCTGAATTCATATTTTTCAGCCTGCGAAACCGAAAAAATCTGCTGTAAAAATGCCGAAAGATTATTTGCCTAAATAATCGAGGTATTCTTCAAGGCACATATTCTTTTCATGCATTTCGGTTGCAAATCTGCGGCCTACATAACGAAAATGCCAGGGCTCGTAAATTATTTTGGTTATATCCTCTTTATCCTCGGGATAGCGCAGGATAAAGCCGAAACGGTAGCAGTTTTCGGCAAGCCATTTGGCTTCCGGCTTTTCGGCAAAATACTGCTCGGCAGAGGGGATATTGTGCATATCAAGGCAAAGCCCGCTCTGGTGCTCGCTCGTTCCCGGTTTTGTGGAAAATGTAAGCACATAGGCTTCGCATTCTTCTCTTGTTTTGAATTTATGCTGATGCTGGGCACAATACTGATTGAAAAGCTGGTCCTGATAGCTGTATGAACGGTAAGCGCTTGTAGCGGTTACATCGTTTACACCGTTTAGCGCACCCTCTTTCATCATCGCTTCGAGCGCCTTTGCGGCATAGAGGCGAAGCTTTTGAGTGGCTCTGCCGTCTTGCCTTGTTATTCCGCAATCGGTTAAATCCTCCGGAACATAATCGGCGGCAAGGGTATGAGTTGGGTTTACAAGGAACAAATACTCATCGGTTTCGGGCTCGATATACTGCAAATAAGGCTCAATATCTATCTGATATTTTTTGCCTACACGTTCTTCATAGGGTATTTCCGCCTCACTGCTCGATACATCGCTTAAAACCTGCGAAGATGACTCGCCCGAATCGGCATTATTATCACCGCTCTTATTTTTTATGGTAATTACGGCAAACACAATAATTGCTATCAAAAGCAGAAAGCAGATAATAACCGTGAAAAATCTTTTATAATTTACCCTTACTCTTTTTGACATATCATTCACCTGATTTTTTGTTTTTACGGCTTTGTATTGCAACAAAAACCGCTCCCCCAATAAGCAGAACCGCAAATACCGTTACAATAATCGCAACCGCTTTTTTGGTATTGGTGCTTAAAAAGGGTTCGCTTGCCGAAGAAACATCACTGCTACTGTTTTCCTCGGTATCACTCGAGGATTCATCGCTCTCCCACTTAACCGCGCTCGGCTGAACCTCCTTTACCGAGAAGGATTTCCACACATCATCGGTAAATTTATCGTTATCCATACCGTACATATTTAAAATCGAATAAATTCTGCCCTTATAAATGAATTTATATGCAGTACGGCTGAAGCCGAGTGTTTTTTTATTGTACTTATATACCGTGGCTTCAACCTGCGTACCGTCTCCCAAAGTGAGCTTTTGGCGGGTTATGGAATCGTATTCTTCCTTATACTGCTCTTTAGGTGTAGCGGCGGTGGGCTCGGCGGGATTCAGCTTTTTACAGTAATCCTCATAGGTAATAAGACCTTCGGTTTTGGATTTTTCGAGCAAATCGGTAAATCCAGTTTGAACAATGGTATAAAACCCCTCGAAATCGCAGTAATACCATATCCACGGAACATTAAACCACTTATTCGACAAAACGGCTATTGCGCAACCGTCATCAGTTTGCAGGGGCGCTTCTTCTTTTTTATACATCGGTGTTTGGAATTTGAGTGTGCCGAGGGAAAAGCCCTCTCTCATCAAACGGAAATAGACATCGCTTTCCCCTTTTCCGCCGATAGCGGCATCGTTGGCAATAGTTTTGAAGGCTTCTCCCGTAGCATCGGTAAAGCCGAGGTCCAAATCCTCGTAGGAATTGAAATCGTATATGTAGTAACTATCGGTTTCCGCCGCAAGTGTGAAAATCGGGCAGAAGGCGAATATAAAACACATAGCCAAACAAATAATCTTTACAGCCTTTGTTTTCATACAATACCTCTCAAATTCAAAATACTTCTGTATTATAACATAAAAATATGAACAATTCAATTAAAAGTAATCCCCTACTTTCGAAAATTTTGCCGATACGTATTGAAAAAGCCGTATAAAAATGGTAATATAATGAAAAAACACAGGAGATGTAGAAATGTTAGGTTCCGTAAAAAAACGAATGAACGAAGCATCGCAAAAGGCCGCCGAATCAGGGGACGTATTTATGGCAAATGAAATAACCGCCAATGTAATGGTTGGCTCAACAATGATTATCATTGTTTTATTGCTTTTAGGTTGCCTGTTTTTAAACGAGCTCGGAATATTCACGGTTGATAAATGGATTATGCGTTTATCGGCCTTGATTGCCCTGCTTATCGTAGTTCCCATTACTATCATCAATTTCAAATATATCGGTGAAAAGCTATGGTTAAGGCGTCTGCTTATGGCTGACCTCATAGTTGTTTGTGCCATACTTGCCGCTACGCTCACTTATAACGTTACATTGTTAATGGTGGTTCCGGTTATTATCAGCACAAGATATTTTGACCGCAAATACACAACAAAAATAGCAATTTTCACCGCAATTCTATTTTTGGCGGCAGAAATAATAAGCGCTTTTTACGGTGCACAAAATCTGAATATGTATTATTTCACCTCCGGCGCGGAATTTTCGGTACAACCGGGACAAAATTTAGGAGATGTTATCGCATCGGTTCCGCTTGACCGTCTTACCTTTTTACAAACCCTGCTCACCGAGGATTATCTCGGACGTTGCGCTACATATTTTGTTGTATCGGTAATTTGCTGTTATATCGCTCAACGAGGCAAGGATATGATTGAAATGGAATCGGAAAATGCGAAAAAGTCGTCCCGCATTGAAACCGAGCTCAGTCTTGCAACAAGCATTCAGGCAAATATGCTCCCTACTATTTTCCCCGAGCGCAACGAAATTGACCTTTATGCAACAATGACACCCGCAAAAGAGGTTGGCGGCGACTTCTACGATTTCTTTATGATTGACGATAATCATCTTGCCGTAGTTATGGCAGATGTTTCGGGCAAGGGCGTTCCCGCGGCACTCTTTATGGTAATTGCAAAAACCCTTATCAAGGACCACACCTCACCGGATAAAGACCTCGGTGATGTATTTGCCAAGGTAAACGACCTGCTTTGCGAATCAAACAGCGAGGGACTTTTCGTAACCGCATTCGAGGGTGTGCTCGATTTAAGAACGGGTGAATTCAGATTTGTAAATGCAGGTCACGAAATGCCCTTTATCTGCAAAAAAGGACACGGCTTCAAGCCCTATCCCATTAAGTCGGCGTTCGTGCTTGCGGGTATGGAAAATATGAAATACAAGCCGGGCATTATGAACCTCGATGTGGGCGACAAGCTATTCCAGTACACCGATGGTGTTACCGAGGCTACAAACGCCGATAACGAGCTTTACGGTATGGTGCGCCTCGAAAAAGCACTTACCGAAAATGCCGCCCTTTCCCCTGCCGAACTGCTTCCGGCGGTTAAGGCGGATATTGATGATTTTGTAGGTGCGGCGCCGCAGTTTGATGATATTACAATGCTCTGCTTTGAGTTTAAAGAAAAAATCAAAGCGGAATAAGAAATTACAACATCATAAAAAAGCAGACTGATTTTTTAATCAGCCTGCTTTTATTTTAAACGTAAATTTTTCAGATAAGACTTCTTACAAATTCAATCTGCTTTTCAACCGAGGATACACTTGTGCCGCCCTTACTGATACGCTTTTCAACGCATACAGCAAGGTCGATGGCATTATACAAATCCTCCTCGAAAACGGGTGAAAATTCCTTGTACTCGGCAAGTGTTAAGTTTTCGAGAACCTTATCCTCTTTTATACACTTGGCAACTATCTCGCCCGAAATCTTATAGGCTGACCTGAACGGCATACCCTTTTTGGTAAGATAATCCGCCAAATCGGTAGCATTTATAAAGCCTTTTTTTGCGGCGGAAAGCATATTATCGGGCAACGCCTTCAAGGTAGAGACCATACCGATAAATATTCTCAAACATTTTTTAACGGTATCCACCGCATCGAAAATGTTTTCCTTATCCTCCTGCATATCCTTATTATATGCCAGCGGCAACGCCTTTAATATGGTGAGCAATGCCGTTAAATCGCCGTAAACTCTACCGGTTTTACCGCGAACCAGCTCCGCCATATCTGGGTTTTTCTTCTGCGGCATAATCGATGAGCCGGTGGTAAAGGCATCATCAAGCTCGATAAACTTAAATTCACTGCTCGACCACAAAACCGTTTCCTCCGCAAAGCGGGAAAGGTGCATCATAATAACCGAAATATCGGCGGCAAGCTCAACACAGAAATCGCGGTCTGAAACGCCGTCAATACTATTAAGGCAAACCTTGTCAAATCCGAGCAATGAGGCTTCATAATCACGGTCGGTATCATAGGTTGTTCCCGCCAGCGCACAGCTGCCTATCGGGCTTACGTTTATACGCTTTTTAGCATCGTTTAACCTATCAATATCGCGAAGCAGCATAAAAGCATACGCCATTAAAATATGACCGAAGGTTACGGGTTGCGCCCTTTGCAGATGGGTATATCCCGGCATTATCGCCGATTTATACTCTTCTGCCTTATCGGTAACGGCGGCAGTAAGCTTTTTAAGAAGACCTGTTATTTCATCACACTCACGCCTTAAATAAAGACGGGTATCGAGGGCAACCTGGTCGTTTCTGCTTCTTGCCGTATGCAGTTTTTTACCGACATCGCCGATTCTTTCGGTGAGAATTTGCTCTACGAACATATGAATATCCTCGGCATCTTCGGATATTTCGAGGTTGCCGTTTTCAATATCGTAAAGTATTTTTTCGAGACCTTCTACCAGCTTTTCGGCATCGTCTTTTTCTATAATTCCCGTTTTACCGAGCATTTTGGCGTGTGCAATACTGCCGGTAATATCTTCTTTATACATTCTGCCGTCAATAGCAATCGAAGAATTGAATTCATCGGCAAAAGCATCGGTTTCGCCCGATGTTCTGCCTGCCCACATCTTTTTCATATAAATCCTACTTTAAATTATTTTTAGCCTTCATTTTTGCATAAACCTTGGTCGGCAAGCCGTAAAGGTTGATAAATCCGGCTGAATCTGCCTGATTGTAAACCTCATCTTCATCAAAGGTTGCAATTTCGGGGTCGTAAAGTGAATAGGGAGAGGTTACGCCCGCATTTATCATATTGCCCTTATAAAGCTTTAAGGTAACATCACCGGTAACGGTTTCCTGGGTGGTTTTTACAAAGGAAAGAATTGCATTTGTAAGGGGGGTGAACCACTGCGCGTTATAAACGAGCTCGGCAAGCTTTTGAGCTACGAGTGACTTATAATGTGCGGTTTCCTTATCGAGGCAGATGCTCTCGAGCACCTCGTGCGCCTTATAAAGGATTGCTCCTCCCGGAGTTTCATAAACGCCTCTGCATTTCATACCTACAAGACGGTTTTCTACAATATCGAGAAGACCGATACCGTTTTTACCGCCTACTTCGTTAAGATATGTAACAACCTCAACGCTGTTCATCTTCTTACCGTCAATCTCTGTGGGAACACCCTTTTCAAAATGAATCTTAACATAGGTCGGCTTATCGGGTGCCATTTCGGGCGAAACGCCCATCTCCAAAAAGCCCTCCTTATTGTAAAGCGGCTCGTTGGCGGGGTCTTCCAAATCGAGACCCTCGTGGGACAAATGCCAGATGTTTTTATCCTTGGAATAGTTTGTTTCTCTGCTTATTTTAAGCGGAACATTGTGCGCCTCGGCATAATCAATCTCTTCATCTCTCGATTTAATATCCCACTCTCTCCAGGGAGCGATAATGGGCATATCGGGAGCAAAAGCCTTGATTGCAAGCTCGAATCTTACCTGGTCGTTACCTTTACCGGTACAACCGTGGCAGATTGCATCTGCACCCTCGGCGAGAGCGATTTCGGCAATTCTCTTGGCAATGGGAGGACGTGCAAATGCCGTTCCCAACATATAATCCTCATACTTTGCACCTGCCTGAACACAGGGGAATACATAGTCGTCAAGGAATTCCTTGGTTAAATCCTCGATATAGATTTTTGAAGCGCCGGTTTTGATTGCCTTTTCTTCAAGACCCTCAAGCTCGCTTTTCTGACCTACGTTGCCCGATACGGCAATTATTTCGGGATTATTGTAGTTTTCTTTAAGCCACGGAATAATTATCGAGGTATCAAGTCCGCCCGAATAAGCCAGAACTATTTTTTTGATGTTTTCTTTTTTCATTTTACTGCGTCTCCTTGCATAAATATTATATAACAATAT
>JAGHTJ010000131.1 GCA_018065375.1 Candidatus Equinaster intestinalis
TTCTATTACAAGTCACTCCTCCCCTACTCCGATGGTGCGTATTTTTCGTTCAACCGCCGCAAAGGTAAGCCGTCCGTTTTCGGAGCATTCCCACCCCGATTTCGAAATTGCTTACTTTCTTTCGGGCAAGGGCAAGTATGTTGTACGCACAAAGCAGGGCGATAACTCATATCAGTTTACGGCGGGAGACGTATTTGTTTTTTCGAGTAACGAAATTCACTACATCACAGAAATTTACGATGAAGAATGCGAATACATTTCCATTCAGTTTGACCCGAAATATCTTTGGGGAAGCAGTACGGTAAGTTTGTCTGAAGAAAACAATAATTTCTGTTTTTCGCACGCCGATTCGTTCCAAAACCGTCTGCCCCGAAATAATCAAAGCACCGAGCGGATACAGTCGCTGATTGTAGAAGCCGCCAACGAAATCAACTCAAAGAAGCCGGAATACAAGCTGATTATCAAATCATATATAAATGAAATTATAGTTTTACTGATACGGCGTCTCGGATATGTTTCGGTAAATGACGGTCCCGCGCCCGCCCACACAAAGGCAATAAAGAACGCCATTGAATACATTGACCGCAACCTCGATAAGCCCTTAAGTTTAGAGGCAATTTCAAATATTGCAAAAATGAGTCCGAACTATTTTTGCACCGTTTTCAAACAGACCAACAACACTACGATTTTCGATTATATAATTTCAAAGCGGTGTGATATGGCGGCTCAATTATTACTTTCCAATCCCGAGCTTAATATAATTGATGTTGCCGAGCGGTGCGGATTTAACAACTCCGCAAATTTCAACAAATCCTTTAAAAAACGCTTGGGAGTTACACCGAGCCAGTACAGACGTTCAAATGAGCTACTTTAATAGATAATTGTATTTTCCCGAAAGGCGGTGATTTTTACGCAGTTTAAAATACTCGGCGGTTCCTTTTCTTACGGAGCCAACACGGTACTTAAAAACATTGATTTTGAAATTAAAGAAAAACAGAAAATAGCCGTTGTAGGCAGAAACGGTTGCGGAAAAACCACCCTTTTACAGATAATTTCGGGAGCTTTAGAGCTTGACCGTGATGACAGCGGAAATTCCGTCTTCATAAAGGCGGGTGTCGGCGTAATCGACACATTGCGCCAAACCGCATTTGAAGATGACAATGCAACCCTGCTTGAGGAGGTTCGCAAGGTTTACAAAAGAATAATAGATATGAAATACCGGCTTGACGATATGGAATATCTTTTGGAAACCGACCACAGCGAAGAAAAAATTAAAGAATACACCGCTTTGCGCGAGGAGTTTGAGCGAAGCGGCGGTTATTATTTTCAAAAGGAATATGAAACCGTAATAAAAAAATTCGGATTCAGCGAGGAGGATAAATATAAATCTCTCGGCGAATTTTCGGGCGGTCAGCGAACCAAAATCGCCTTTATAAAGCTTTTGCTTGCACGCCCCGATATTCTCCTTTTAGACGAGCCTACCAACCACCTTGATATAAACGCCATCGAATGGCTTGAGGAGTTTATAAAGGGTTACAGCGGAAGTGTTGTAATTGTTTCACATGACCGTATGTTTCTTGACAGAACGGTTGATACCGTTTACGAAATAGAGCATCAAACCCTTAAAAAATACATCGGAAATTATTCTTCCTTTGTTGAGCAGAAAAAGCAAAATGCTTTGCTTACCCAAAAAATGCACGATGCGCAGGAAAAGGAAATTAAGAAAACCGAAGAGCTTATAGAGCGTTTTCGATATAAAGCAACCAAGGCCAAAATGGTGCAATCGAAAATCAAAGCACTCGAAAAAACCGAAATAATTGATGCACCGCTAAAAGACGATACCAAGAGCTTTTATGCTGATTTCGAGCCGGAAAGAAAATCTTTCAGAGATGTTTTGATTACCAAAAATCTCAAAATCGGTTACACGAGGGTTTTATCCGAAATCACCTTAACTCTTCTTCGCGGAGAAAAGCTCGGAATTATCGGAGGAAACGGACTCGGAAAATCCACATTTCTAAAAACCGTCACCTCACAAATACCCTCGCTTGGCGGGGAATTTAATATAGGCAGTAATGTTGATATAGGGTATTTTGACCAGCAATCCACACAGTACGGCAGTGAAAAAACCGTGCTTGATGATTTTTGGGACGAATTTCCTCATCTTACCGAAACGCAGGCACGAAACACCCTCGGCGCCTTTCTTTTCAGCGGAGATGATGTTTTTAAAACCGTAAATGTGCTCTCGGGCGGAGAAAAGGTACGTCTTAATCTCTGCAAAATCTTCCGCAAAAATCCGAATTTTTTAATTCTGGACGAGCCGACCAACCATATGGATATGATAGGCAAGGAAACCCTTGAAGATATTTTGCTTGACTTTTCGGGAACGGTGCTTTTTGTTTCGCACGACCGTTATTTTGTTAAAAAGGTTGCAACCTGCCTGCTTGTTTTCGAGGAAAACGGTGTTAAATATTATCCGTACGGTTACGATGAATATTTGTTAAGCCGCACCGCACCGGAATCCGCAGAAATTAAGGCGGAGAAAAAAGAAAAGAAAACATATACAACCCCCGCCAAAGAGAAGGCAAAAAGAGAAAGAAAAATCGCCAAGCTTACCGGGCAGATAGCTTTAAGCGATGAAAAATTAAAGCAATTAAATGAAGAACTTACAAAAGAAGAAATTTTGAGTGACTACAAAAAACTCGATGAGCTCCAAAAAGAAATCGAAAAAGAGGAAGAAAGCCAGCTTTTCCTCCTTGAAGAGCTCGAAGCTCTCCAAAAAGAAGAATTATAAAGGTATAACAAAGCGGCAGGTCTTTGAC
>JAGHTJ010000127.1 GCA_018065375.1 Candidatus Equinaster intestinalis
AAGCAAGAATTTGGGGCGGTGTAAAATTAGACCACAAAAAGCATACCGCCAACAAGGAAAGCACACCTATACCAACGCCCGAGGCGGTTTATATTCCGCTCAAGCAGAATATAGGCAGAGCCTGTGATTGCCTTGTAAAGGTAGGAGATACCGTTAAGGTCGGCACAAAAATAGGAGACAGTGAAGAATTTTTAACCTCTCCCATTTATGCGAGCATTTCGGGTACCGTTAAGGCTATTACCGAAAAGGACGGTGTTAAATCGGTTGAAATCGAGTCGGACGGGCTTATGACCCGCGAGGAGTTCACCCCGCCGGTAGTTGAAACGGTGGCCGATTTGATAAGGGCTTCAAAGGAAGCAGGATTGGTAGGACTCGGCGGTGCAGGCTTCCCGATGCACGTAAAGCTCGGAACCTCGGTTGATAAGGGCGCAGATACCCTTATAGTAAATGCCGCAGAATGTGAGCCCTATATTACGAGCGACCACAGAACCTGCCTTGAAAACTTCAACGATGTTATTGACGGTATTTATCTTTTAAAGCGTTTGCTCTCCCTTAAAGAGGTAATCATTGCGGTTGAAGCGAACAAGCCCGATGTTATCGAAAAGCTTTACGAAATTGCAACCGATAAGGAAGATGTTGATAATTCCGTAAGACTTATGAAGCTTAAAACCACCTATCCGCAGGGCGCGGAAAAAATGATAATATATACGGCTACGGGTAAGATTGTTCCCGCGGGTAAACTGCCCGCCGATGTAGGCGTTATCGTAATGAACGTAACGAGTATAGCAATGCTCAATAAATATGTTCGCACCGGTGAACCCTTGGTAAGCCGCTGTATTACGGTATCGGGCAGAGCTATCAGAGACCCGAAAAACGTAATAGTTCCGATAGGCACTAAAATTAAAGATGTTCTCGCCGCCTGCGATGTAAAGGATAATATCGTTAAGGTAATATCCGGCGGACCTATGATGGGTATGGCAGTAGCAACTACCGACCAGGTAATAACCAAGCAAAACAATGCCATTGTGGCATTTGAGAGCCTGCCGGTTGTTAAAACAACACCCTGTATCCGTTGCGGCAGATGTGTAATGGCATGCCCGATGAATTTAAGACCGGCAGATACGGAAAGAGCGCTCAACTTCGGTAAAACCGATACACTTGCAAAGCTCAATGTAGATTACTGTATGGAATGCGGCTGTTGCAGTTTTACCTGCCCCGCCGGCAGACCTTTAACCCAGGTAATGAGAAATGCAAAAAATACTTTAAGGAGGCAAAAAAATGGATAATAAGCTTACAGTTACCTCCTCACCTCATATACATACCTACGATTCCACATCATCAATAATGCTTGCCGTAATAATTGCCCTTGTACCTGCGGCAATTTACGGAACAATCATTTTCGGCTGGTATGCAGGCGTTATCATTCTGGTAAGCGTTGCATCATCTTTGCTTTTTGAATTTTTGTGGAACCGCATAATGAAAAAGCCCAATAGTCTGGGCGATTTGTCGGCAGTAGTTACGGGACTTCTGCTTGCCCTCAATCTTCCGCCGCGTGTTCCGCTTTATGTACCGGTTATCGGCAGTTTGATAGCCATAATCGTAGTAAAGCAGATGTTCGGCGGTCTGGGTAACAACTTTGTAAACCCGGCGATAGCGGCAAGAATAGTTCTTATGGTTTCCTTCCCGAAGCTGATGACCGAGTTTTACGAGCCCTTCAGCGAAATCGTTTCCTCGGCTACTCCGCTGGCTTCCGGTACACAGAGCCTTAAAGAGCTCTTCCTCGGTATGCACGCAGGCTGTATCGGTGAAACCTCGGTTTTGCTTCTTGCAATCTGCGGAATAGGTCTTATAGTTACAAAAATTATCGACCCGATAATTCCTTTCACCTATATAGGCACGGTTTTCCTGCTTTCCTGGGCGTTTGGTATGAATCCGCTTTACGCCGTTATGAGCGGCGGACTTATGATTGGTGCATTCTTTATGGCTACCGATTATGTTACAAGTCCCACATTCCCGCTCGGAAAGCTCATATTCGGTATCGGTTGCGGTCTGCTTACGGTAGTTATCAGAAAGTTTGCATCTCTGCCCGAGGGCGTTTCCTATTCGATACTGCTTATGAACATACTCGTTCCTCATATTGATAATTTAACGGCAATAAAGCCGTTTGGTAAGGTAGGTGCGAAGAAAAATGGCTGAAACAAAAAATAGTTCATTTGTAAAAGAAATACTTCGCCCCGTAATAATCATCACGGTAATATGTCTGGTAGTTTCGGGCTGTCTTGCCCTTACCGACTATCTTACCGCCGATAAAATTGCCGAGCGCGCCAAGGCTGATGAGGAAAACGCAATGCGCGGACTTTTGGTTGCTGAAAGCTATGAAGCGGTTGATTTAAATACCGATGCGTCATTTACGGTTGCCAAAAAAGGAAACGAGATTGCGGGATATATCATCAAAACTTCTGCCAAGGGCTACGGCGGCGATGTAGTTATTATGACGGCTATCGGTACCGATGAAAAGATAATCGGAGTGGACATTCTCGATGTTACTTCGGAAACTCCGGGACTCGGTCAGAACGCCGCAAGGGAAGACTTTTATTCACAGCTTATCGGAAAGGTAAGCGGCGTAAAGGTTCAAAAGAATAACGCGAATGCCGATAACAATGAAATCAATGCCGTAACGGGTGCAACAATTACCTCCCGCGCGGTTGAAAAGGCAGTAGGAAAAGCGTTTGATGCCCTTAAAACCTATAAAGAAAGTGAGGCAAAATAAATGAAAAAAGAAAATTTAAAATTCCTCACTAACGGTATTATAAAAGAAAATCCTGTTTTAAGATTGGTGCTCGGCACCTGCCCCACACTCGCCATTACCACTGCCGCTAAAAACGGTATCGGTATGGGTCTTGCGGCAACCTTTGTTCTTATCGGTTCAAACGTTGTAATTTCTTTGCTTCGTAAGATTATCCCCGATAAGATGAGAATTCCTGCATTTATTACCGTAATTGCAGGCTTTGTAACAATAGTTCAGTTGCTCGTTAAGGCATTTTTGCCCAGCATTGATGAAGCACTCGGTATTTATCTGCCGCTGATAGTTGTAAACTGTATAATTTTGGGCAGAGCCGAAATGTTTGCTTCGTCCCACAGCCCCTTCCCGAGTATGCTTGATGCTGTCGGTATGGGTATAGGATTTACCGCAACACTTACCCTTATGGGTATTATCCGTGAGCTTATCGGTGCAGGAACGGTATTCGGTCTGCCGGTGCTTACCGGAATTACTCCCAACTTCCCGGTTATGGTGGTAATGCTTTTGCCGCCCGGAGGCTTCTTTGTATTCGGCATTTTGGTTGCCCTTTCAAATAAGCTCGCAAAACGAATGGGTAAAAAACCGGTTGAAAGCTTGGGCTGCGACCAGTGTCCGATGAAGGACGGTTGTACTGAAAGGACGGTGTGTGAATAATGCAGGGATTTACTATTCAGGCAGTAGTTTCAATAATGCTTGCGGGTTTGCTCACCGAAAATATGGTGCTCTCGAAGTTCCTCGGTATATGCCCGTTCCTCGGTACATCTAAAAAGCTCGGAACCGCTATGAGTATGAGCATCGCCGTAACAATCGTTATGGTAATTGCAACGGCGGCTACATATCCGCTTTATGCTTATGTTTTGGTGCCGCTCGGTCTCGAATATTTGCAGACCCTTTCCTTTATTCTCGTAATTGCGGCGATAGTTCAGTTCCTTGAAATTTTCTTAAAGAAATTTTCAAAGCCGATTTATAATGCACTCGGTATTTATTTGCCCCTCATTACTACAAACTGCGCGGTACTCGGTATCACACTGCTTAACTTCACCAAGGGCTACGGTTTTGTTCTTTCCCTTTTCAATGCGCTTGCGGCGGGCCTCGGCTTTATGCTTGCCCTCGTAATTTTTGCAGGCGTAAGAGGAAAACTCGAAACCGCCGATATTCCCGAGGGACTTAAAGGTTTGCCGATAACACTTATTGCGGCTTCTCTCGTATCCCTTTCATTCCTCGGCTTTGCGGGAATAGGAGGTTAAGAATATGAAGATATTATTTGCCGTAATTATTATGACGGTTTTGGGTCTGCTTGCGGGTGTAATACTTGCCTTCGCTTCAAAGTTTTTTGCAGTACCTACCGATGAAAAATTCGAAAAAATCAGAGCCTGCCTGCCGGGTGCCAACTGCGGCGCCTGCGGCTATGCAGGATGTGACGGTTACGCCGAAGCCATAAACAAAGGCGAAGCGGCTCCCGATAAATGCCCGGTTGGCGGAGCTAATGCCGCCGCGGCTCTTTCGGAGGTTCTCGGCGTTGAAATTAAGAGTGAGAAAAAGGTTGCATTTGTGCGCTGTCAGAAAACCGGGGAAGCAAATACCGATTATTTGTATTCCGGCAGAATGACCTGCGCCGATGCGGCGGCGCTTTACGGCGGTCCGCTTTCCTGTAAGGCGGGTTGTATCGGTATCGGAGACTGCGTAAAGGTCTGCGATTTCGGGGCAATCAAGGTTGAAAACGGAGTTGCAAAGGTTGATAAAAACCTCTGTACCGCCTGCGGAAAATGCGCAAAGGCATGCCCGAAGGGAATTATCGCCATCGTAAATTGCGATAAAACCTCGGCTGTGGCTTGTATGAATACCGAAAAGGGTGCAGTTGCAAGAAAGAACTGCACATCGGCTTGTATCGGCTGTATGAAGTGTGTTAAAACCTGCGAGGCAGGGGCTATCACGGTGGAAAACAACCTTGCAAGAATTGATGCGTCAAAATGCACCGCCTGCGGAAAGTGCATTGAAGCTTGCCCGGATAAGTGCATTGTACTTAAATAATTTGTTATGCAAAACGGCGGTGTCGGAATTCCGACACCGCTTTATTTTTTGCCAAAAATAAAGCGGCACCTAATCGGTGCCGCCGTTTTGCGTAATAGTAATATCAATAATTTTCAGCGTTAATCTCGAAATAAGCCTGCGGGTGAGCGCAAACGGGGCAAATTTCGGGTGCCTTGGTGCCGACTACGATGTGACCGCAGTTGCGGCATTCCCAAACCTTAACCTCGCTCTTGGCGAATACTTCCTGCGCCTCAACATTGTGAAGCAGAGCACGGTAACGCTCCTCGTGATGCTTTTCTATTGCGGCAACAGCGCGGAATTTTGCGGCGAGGTCGGCAAAGCCTTCTTCTTCGGCAGTTTTTGCAAAGCCCTCGCACATATCGGTCCATTCATAATTTTCACCGTCAGCCGCGGCGCCGAGGTTTTCGGCGGTTGAGCCTATGCCTTCAAGCTCCTTAAACCACATTTTTGCGTGTTCCTTTTCGTTGTCGGCAGTTTTGAGGAAGAGAGCGGCAATCTGCTCAAATCCCTCTTTTTTTGCCTTGGAAGCAAAATATGTGTACTTGTTTCTTGCCTGGGATTCGCCTGCAAAAGCGGCGGCAAGGTTTTGCTCGGTTTTTGTGCCGGCATATCTATTGGCGAGAAGCTCCAGTTTATCACCCTTCTGATGACATTTCGGGCAAACTGCTTCTTCAGCCTGGGCTACGGTGAAAACTTCACCGCAAACTTTACATTTGTAGGTTTTCATAGTTTTTCCTCCTTGAATTTTTATAATGTTATTATAGCATTTTTTCTTTTAAAAAACAAGGAGTAAATGAATTTAATTTAATGTAAACCTTTCGATGGCGCTGGCGTGGAGCCTTTCGATATGCCGCTTGCTGTAATTAAGGGTGAGTGCAATTTCCTCAAGACTTTTACCGCAGAGATATTTTTGCCCGAGAACCTCGCTTAAAAGTCCGCCGTCAACCCGGTCTATGTTCTGCTCGATTTCCTTTTTGAGCTTTCGGGCGTTTCGTATTTGTTTTATGTATCGGCGGCTCGCCATAGGATTTGAGCGCATCTGCTCGCTTAAACGCTCGATTTTCGGCGACTGAACAAGATATAATTCAAGGTATTCCTTTTTCTCATTATCGCTCATTTTCCAGCCTCCTTCATTGCGAAAAACTGTCCGTAGGATAAATGTGTGCCGTTTTTTCGGTTGTATTCTTCAACCTGCCGCACGGCGCGATAGAGCGGACTTTCAAATAGCTCTTTGCGGCGTTTTCTTTGCATTTCGTAGAGATATTCGCCCTGCTTTTTGCAGGAAACCGAACAGTAATCCCCCTTTTTGTAAACCCTCGCGCCACAGCATTTGCAGTATCTCGGCTCAATTTTTTTGAAATCCGCGCCCAGACAAAACGGGCAAACATAAAACACCTCGTATGGCGGGCAGGGCAGAGAATGGGTCTCGGTAATTTTCTTGGGTGAGTTAAATTTTCTTTTGCAGTCCTGACAATAGTACATCTTTTTTGCTCCTATAAAAAAATACTTGACTTTTACTGAATTATGTAATATACTCTTGGTAGAAAGAAAATAAATACTGAATTCAGTAATCACAACTTCATTATATTACGCAAATACGTAATTGTCAAGTATAAATTTACTAAATTCAGTAATATTTTGATTTGGGGAGAAAAAATATGACGCAAATATATGAAAGAATAGCCGAGTTATGTCGAGAAAACGAAATCACCATTACGGATATGTGTAAAATCTGTAATATTCCGCGCGCATCACTTACGGATTATAAGATGGGGCGAATAAAGTCTCTTTCTGCGCTTACCCTTTCAAAAATATCCGAGCATTTTTCGGTAAGCGTTGAATATTTACTTAACGGATATGAAAAAAGTACCGAGGAAAACGACCTCAAGGTAGCCCTTTTCGGAGGCGATACGGTAGTTACCGATGAAATGTGGGAGGAGGTCAAACGGTACGCACAATATATAAAGGAAAGAAATAATGAAAACTGAAGCGCTTTACAAAATTGCCGCAAAAAATAATATAAAAGTGGATTTTTTCACCCTGCCGCAGAATAAATCGGTCTGTGTGGCGGTGGGGCAGAACGAGTTTATCGGCCTCGATAACTCCGGACTCACCCGTGCGGACGAAAAGGTTTGCCTTGCCCACGAGCTCGGCCATTTTCAAACGGGAAGCCTATATAATATGTATTCGCCCCTTGATATACGGGAAAAGCACGAGAAAAAGGCGGATAAATGGGCGATAGTGAAGCTGGTGCCCAAGCGTAAGCTTTTGCAGGCGGTCAAGAAGGGCGATAGCGATTTAACCACCCTTGCCGAGAACTTCGGCGTAACCAAAGAATTTATGCAAAAGGCGATAAATTATTATAATGAAAACTAAAGCCC
>JAGHTJ010000160.1 GCA_018065375.1 Candidatus Equinaster intestinalis
GTATTCAAATGATGATATAGTAATACCTGCTCTTGAAAAAATAGGCTATGACCATAAGGATGCCACTGAATATACCGTTGCGGCTTGTTGGGAATTTATAATTCCCTTTGTAGGTGCGGATGTTGCAAATATCGGCGCACTCTCATATCCGAAAGCAGTTGATACCGTACTGCATAGAGAGTTATTAAACTGCAACACCTACGATGAACTTATAAGCAAGGTTAAAAAAGAAATATTCGGTATGGCAGACGAAATCTGCAAAAATATAAAGGATTTGTGGTTTGTACCGTCGCCGTTTATGAATGTGCTTATGGATTGCGATATATATAACGGTGGAAAGTATAATAATTTCGGCATTCACGGTACGGGTATAGCAACCGCCGCAGACAGCCTTGCGGCAATAAAAAAATATGTATATGAAGAAAAGTCGCTTTCAAAGCAAGAACTTTTAAATGCGGTTGACCAAAACTTTGTGAATACGCCGGAACTTATACATAAACTTCGTTATGAATCGCCGAAGCTCGGCAATAATGATGATTTTGTAGATGGCATTGCGGTAGAACTGCTTGATACCTTTGCAGATTCCTTAAAAGGTAAAACAAATTGCAGGGGCGGTATTTTCAGAGCCGGCACGGGCAGCGCAATGTACTATCTGTGGCACGCTCAAGAGATCGGTGCGTCCCCCGATGGCAGACGAAAAGGAGAGCCGTTCGGCACCAATTTTTCGGTCAGTCTGTTTGCTGACATAAAAAGCCCCGTTACGGTCATTGCTTCGATGACCAAGCCGCATTTTGAAAATGCTGTTAACGGAGGTCCGTTAACACTTGAATTCCATGAAAGTCTTTTTGCTGATGACGAAAGTGTTGAAAAGGTCGGGATGCTTGTTAAAAACTTTATAGACAGAGGTGGCCACCAATTACAGCTTAATACCGTCAACCGTGAAAAATTGTTGGACGCGCAAAAGCACCCCGAGAAACACAAGCAGTTGGTTGTCCGCATTTGGGGTTGGAGTGCATACTTTGTGGAGCTTGATAAGGAATATCAAGATCATGTTATATCAAGGCAGGCGTATTCAGTATGACGGGCATAATTTTCGATATAAAGGAAATGGCAATACACGATGGTATAGGAATAAGAACAGCCATATTCTTAAAGGGCTGTCCATTAAGATGCCGTTGGTGTCATAACCCTGAAGGTTTATCCTCAAAACCGCAACTTATGTATAAAGAGGTAAGATGTAAACATTGTGACCTTTGCAGGATACCATGTAATCACGAAGAATGTCAGCCGTTCGGCAGGTGCCTTCATGTTTGTCCCGAAAACTGCCTTGTAGTTACGGGCAGAGAGGTTGACGATAAAACCTTAACCGAAAAACTTAAAAAGAGTTCCGAAATTATGGGCAACGCTTTCGGCGGTTTTACCTTTTCAGGTGGCGAACCGCTTGTGCAAAGTGAGTTTTTACTTAAAATGCTTGATAATCTTAAAAACTTCAACCTTTGCATAGAAACAAGCGGTTATGCCGATAGCAAAGTTTTTAAATCTGTAATAGATAAACTTGATTTTGTAATTATGGATATAAAGCTTGCTGATAGGAAACTGCATAAAAAATATACAGGCGTTTATAACGATATAATACTTAAAAACTTTGAAATACTTAAAAACAGCGGTAAACCGTATACAATCAGAACACCGCTTATCCCAAACATTACCGATACAGAAGAAAACATAGCCGCAATAAAAAATATTATCGGAAATTCCAAATGGGAGCAGTTGCCATATAACGAAATGGCGGGAGCAAAATACAAAATGTTAGGGATGGAATATCAATTTTGAACATAAATCTTATGATTAAGAGAAATTTTAATAATAAGAGGCGTATATTATGAATTCAGAAGTTATAGTTTCTAAAACAACACATAGTTTGAATTGTCTGATATATTATCCGAATGTGTATACAGATTTGCCGTTGCTTGTATACTTGCACGGAGCCGGCGAGCATGGAAAAAGAATAGAACATGTTAACAGGCATGGCGTGCCTAAATTGGTTGATGAGGGCAAAGAAATTCCGGCGGTGCTCTTTGCGGCTGAGATTAAAAAAAGAAAGAAAACCGTTTTATGAGTGAACCTTCCCGTATTACCGTTTGTGCGGGGCCCGGTGCGGCAGAAGATTTTGCCGAAGCTGTTGCCCGCCGCGTAGGCGTGCCGCTTTCAACTGAGGCAGGCAGCGGGCTTACCCTTATGATAGATAAAAGCGGTGTATACCTGACAAACGGCAGTTTAACATATAAAGGCGATTTTGAAAGAATGCTCCCCCGCGTTACCGAGGGCAGGCTGAGCCACGAAATGCTGGTTCATGTATCTAAAACAAAGACCCCTCACCCCACCGCCATTGATGCCACGGCAGGCATGGGCGAGGATTCGTTTTTGCTCGCGGCGGCAGGCTACAATGTAACGCTTTTTGAGCAGGACCCGATTATTGCGGCACTGCTTAAGGATGCCCTGCGGCGAGCCAAAAAGCACCCCGTTTTAAGAGAAATCGCCGAAAGAATGCAGTTAATCGAGGGCGACAGCATTGAGCTTTTACCCCGCCAAAAGCAGGTAGATTTAATTTACCTTGACACGATGTTCCCCGCCCGCCAAAGAAGCGGACTTATAAACAAAAAACTGCAGCTTATTCAAAGCCTTGAGCGCCCCTGCCCCAACGGCGAAGCGCTGCTTACTGCAGCTTTTTGTGCCAACCCGCAAAAGATAGTTATAAAACGCCCCTTAAAAGGGGAGTTTTTGGGCGGCAGGCAGCCGCAATATTCGGTTAAAGGCAAAGCGATAAGATACGATTGCTTTGTTTTGAGATAATATTTTTAAGGAGTAGCAAAATGTTAAACAAATTCTGCAAATATCCGCTTTATGAAGTGAGTGCACATCTTTCAAAGGTCGCTCTGGGTATGGAAAAGGCGGACACCGTTATTAAAAACGCGCGTCTTGTAAATGTTTGCACCGCCGAAATTGAGGAAGGCACCGATGTTGCAATCTCAAAGGGCCGCATTGCGCTTTTGGCGATGCCTCGCACTGCATCGGCGAAAACACAAGGGTTATAGACGCCGCAGGTCAATATATAGCCCCCGGATTTATGGACGGACATATTCATGTTGAATCCTCAATGCTTTCGGTAGGTGAATACGCAAAAGCGGTAGTTCCAAAAGGCACAACGGCAATTTTTATGGACCCCCACGAAATCTGCAATGTCTGCGGACTTGAGGGTGTTAAATTTATGGTTGAGGATGCCCGCCGCGCACCGCTTAAAGCCATTTCAAACGCTCCCTCCTGTGTACCGGCGGTTCCGGGCTTTGAGGACACCGGCTCGAAAATTACCGCCGCCGATATAAAGGAAATGATGAGCTGGGACGGTATAATGGGTCTCGGCGAAATGATGAATTTCCCAAATGTTATAAACGGCAATGAGAGTGTTCACGCGGAGCTTGCCGAAACGCTGAAATCCGATAACATCATAACAGGCCATTTTTCAATTCCCGAAACCGGAGCGGCGCTTAATTCTTATATCGCTTCGGGCGCGCGCTGCTGCCACGAATCAACAAGACCCGAGGATGTTCTGGCTAAAATGCGGCTCGGTATGTATGCCATG
The DNA here is from genome assembly GCA_018065375.1 of Candidatus Equinaster intestinalis. The sequence goes on from JAGHTJ010000160.1 coordinate 3,641, forward strand.
ATGCGCTACGGCAGCGCTTGGTGCGATTTGCCGGTTATAATAAAGGCGGTGCTCGAAAATAAGGTGGACGACCGATTCTGTTGCCTTATTTCGGACGATACCCACCCGCATACGCTTATCGAAAACGGACATCTCGATTATATTGTCCGCTCTGCCGTAAAAGAGGGGCTCAGCCCCATAAAGGCAATACAGTATGTAACCATTAACACCGCAACCTGCTTCCGCATGGATCACGAAATGGGCAGCATCACCCCCGGCAAATGCGCCGATATAGTTTTCTTTAACGACCTTAACGATATACATATAACAAGAACGATGATTAACGGCGATGTTGTTGCCGAAAACGGCGAAATGACGGTGGAAATTAAGCCCGCAAAGCTGCCCGCCGCCGTTCTTAACACAATGCATGTAGGCGAAACAATAACCCCCGAGGTGTTCCGCATAGCTCCGCCCGATAGCAAAGCCAAAACGGTTAAAACCCGCGTTATCGAAATTATACCCGAAAGGGTCGGCACCTACGAGCGGATAATTGATTTGAACATTAAAAACGGTTTTGTTGAGGCGGACACCGAAAAGGACATTATCAAAATGGCGGTTATCGAGCGTCACCACAAAACACATACAAAGGGCTTCGGCTTTATTAAGGGCTTCGGCTTCAAAAAAGGCGCGCTCGCGCAAACGGTGGCTCACGATGCCCACAACCTGCTTGTTGCCGGAACAAACGATGAAGATATGGCACTTGCGGCAAACACCCTTATTGAGTGCGGCGGCGGTATGTGCGCTGTGGCGGACGGCAAAGTTCTCGCCGTTGTTCCCCTGCCCATTGCAGGGCTTATGAACGACCTGCCCGCAAAAGAAATGGCAGATCTGGTGGCAAAGCTCGATAAGGCATGGAAAGAAATGGGCTGCGTTATCGGCTCGCCCTATATGACCATGGCGCTCGTTCCCCTTGCCTGCCTGCCGGAGCTGAGGCTTACCAACCGCGGCCTTGTAGACTGCAGAACTTTCGAATTTGTTGAACTGTTTTGCTGAGGAAAATAATAAAAACGGAGTAGGAAGGGCGCTCTCACTTGAGGGTAAAAAGGTTTGGATGGCAAAATTTCCGCTTCGTTCTGCACAAAATTTTGCTCATACAAAACTGCTTGCACCTGAAAATAATGAATTTTGGATGAAGAACAATGAAAAAAATTGCCGACATACTGACGTATGTCGGCAATTTTTGAAGCAGTTATTCGCCAAAAGGCACATTTTCAGGCTAATTATCCCTAAGCGAGAGCGCAAATAACCTGCTCCGTTTTATATGTGTTGGTTGCTCAAAGAACAAAAATCAAATAATACAAAAGAGCAAGAATCGGAATAAGAGCTCCTATTGCCGCTACAATTGTCCCGGTTAAAAGTGCTTTCATTTTCTTTTCTTGATATTCTTCTACAGATGCTTTGGATATTACATATTTATTGCCTTTTTTATATGCGGAAATTCTATCATATTTAATCAGTTCATATATCTTCGATTTACTTACACCTAACATTTCAGCTGCTTCTTTTGAATCTATTTCATCCGGTGAAAAATTTTGATTTGCATCATCTGCCGCTTTGGCGTAAGCGCCTTTGCTGTTCTCATTATTGCTTTCATTGGATTTTGCCGACTTATTATCAATTTCTCTCAGGCGTTCTCTCAGCTGCTCAAGAGCGTCTTCCGCTTGCTTAGATTGGCTCTGCGGATTTTGAGAAATATTTTTCGGAGCCTTATTTACGCTGTGTTTGCGATTACTATCAGACTGGCAACCGGCGTTGGCATAATAAACCTCTATCGGCTGATTTAACATACGCATAATATTAAGCTGGTCAATAGCATCGCAAATCGCATTATGTGTTTCGATATATTGATTTCCATCCGTCAATAAATTGGTGATTGCTTCAACACCGTAATTTCTTTTAAGCCTGCCGGTGCTGAAACATTCCATATCTGCAGTAATTTTATTATTGAACTGCCTATATGCCGCAATTTTCATAATATCAAACCACAAGAAATATGATAATTCACTCAAAATCCTCTTATCAAAATCTGCATTGTATGCAAAAATGGCTTTAATATTAAACTGCTTCAATGTGTTTATTACGGACGCCATCGCATCGGCGCGATTGCATTCCAGGGGCTTTACGCCGCACGAAATATTCAGCGAATATCCGTATATTGAAGGCGCGCTTGCTTCGGGCATAATAATATAGTACTCTTTCTTGACAATATCATATGTATGAGCATCCGCTATAACTAACCCTATCGACATTAATTTATCTGACAAGTTTGTTTCCGTATCAATTACAGCTATGTTATCGGAATCCGCCGTTTCCAAAATCGGCATTTGTTTGCTGATTGTTTGGCTGAAAATTTCCGGATTGCTTCTTTTCGTTGCTGTTTGTGCCACTGCATATAAAAAGCTTTCTTTATCGGGAATGGTTATTTCATATTTTTCGTTTGTTCTTGTGTTCCACAAAATACCTTTTGGCAAATTTAATGCGGCGATATAACACGCGCATTGCAAAAAGTGCTCGTGCATTAATTCCGAAACAAATTTAAGCTCATAAACCGTATCATTTTTAATAACATCTGCAAATCCTCTGGCCATAAATTTTTGAGTGCCGTAATGGTCAAAATTCAAAATGCAGAATTTTTGAACGGTTTCATCACCTGTGAATTCTTCCCGTAATCTTTTCCTTAGTTGTGCTTTGGCACTCTCGTTAACAAAGTTTTCCGGCACCTGCACAGTATACCTTTTTTGCTTTGTTTCCAAAGATGTAAGATATAAAATTTTTGCCTCGGTAGAAGAATCTTTTACGGTGCTGTTATAATACTCTCTGTTGATATGATCTTGCAAAAGAAAAAATTCTATTTCCATAGCAATAGAATAATTTTTGAAAAAATCCGCTTCCTGATAATTTCCGATGCAGGGAGATAAATCAATAAGCCCTTCTTTGGATTTGATGTCTATTTCCGATTGGTCTTCTGTTTCGATTTCTGATATGTTTAACATACTGTAGCGCTTTTCTATGTTTTCTTTGTACTTGAAATCAAACATATCTCTTATACCGACATTTCTAAGTGGGTGGGTATTTTGAACGGGGGTTGAAATTGTTTTTTCGGTTAAAAGTTTTTCTTTATCTCCCACAAAAATTATTTTTTCTTTGCCCCGGCTCGCCGCTACACAAAAAATATTTTTCAAAATTTCATATTTTTGGTCAGGAACATGCGCGCGATAATCCCAATTTTCTTCTGTGTAATCAAAAATAACGCAAATTTTTCTTTCCAAACCTTTGCTGCTGTCAAATGTAGTAAAAATTGCCGAGTTGCCTTTAGGCTCTGTGGCGGCGGCATCTTTATCTACAATGCTGGCATACACGGTTTTTTTATTAAACTTCTCGGGATAATCGGTTTCAAGCCTGTTTAGAACGGATGTCATTATGCCTGCTCGTTTGCCCAGGCATAATATTTCATCGGTATTATGTTGGCTTAAAAAAGGCACAACTTGTTCAGGCGTCATTATTTCAACACTTTGAGATTCGTTTACGCCAATAATGGTTTTATTCCATATTCTTCCCAATAACGCGGCATGCTCTTCATTTAGCCTGAAACATTTTGTGAAATTAATATCCGTGTAATATCCTAAAAATTCTTTTATGAAATCCGGAACTGTTAATGTGGTTTTATCGTATATTTTTTGAGCCATATCACCAACGGCGATAATTTGAATACTCGGATTTTGGCTTTTGATGTATTCCAAAAGCTTTGAAATTTCAAGATCGATATCCTGATATTCGTCCATTATCAGGATATCGTAATTAATTATTGGCGGCTTTTCTTCCAAAAACACTTGTATGCAATCGGAAGAACTTGCAGATTTGCCGTTTTCTTTCAACACTTTATAGGCAAAACCGTGATAATTGGTTACTTGAACATTTTCGTTTTTTATTTTTTGTTTCGCATCAACTTTCAGTAAACGGTTATATGTAAGGTACAGCACGGATTTATCTTTAGGGAGAACATTACATAACTGTTGAATGGCTGTTGTTTTTCCGCTGCCAACGCAAGCATTTACCAAAATATTATTGCCTAATAATGCTGTATCAATAAATAATAACTGCTCATCTGTCAACTGTATTTCTGCCATTAAAGTTCAACTCCAAAAATAATATTATCGTCAAAGAATTATTGTAACGATTATACCATAATTCAATGCCTTATTCAATAATAACACACTTAAAGTCCCAAAAGGCGGACTGAAATAAAAAATCCTCATTCTTTCGAATGAGAATTTTTAGCTTTCGGCAGTTTTTCCGAAAATCATATACTGTGTTTGCACCGTATCCACATTGTTAAGGCTCGCAGCATATGAATACCCTGCTCCGCTTCATAAAAATATTATTTAGTTTTCCTTTTTGCTTGCGAGGAACTTATACAAAAGTGCCGCAAGAGCGCCGCCAACCAGCGGAGCGAGAATAAATACCCACAGGCTCGAAAGTGCTTCACCGCCGACGAAAACGGCAGGTCCGCAGGTGAAAAGCACCAGAGTAAATGTTCCGATAAATTCCGCTAAATACTTTTTGAAAGAATCCATAATATTACCTTCGATTTTTTCTTTATTATACCATAGTTTATGCAAAAATGCAATGGAATAACCCAAAAGGAAATCAGTAAGTATACCGTAAGTACATATTGTTTTAAGCGGTAGTGAATTTTATGGTATTCTATTGATATTTTATAGCTGATATAGTAAAATAATCCTCGCTGAAAGCACTGATTTTGAAAAGTTATTGCTTGGCATTGGAATGATTGGAACGAGAGGTGACTATAAGCTGTGAGCTATTATGATGAATATTATTGCCCTAATTGCGGAGCAATATTAAACGATCAGGCGGGATTCGATCCCGAAGCCGGAACCTGGACATGCATAGAATGCAATCAACTATTGATGGATAAGGATATTTATGACGGCGACAAATTTGAAGGTGTAGCATGGTTTTGCGATGAATGCGGAGCGCTGTTAAATAAACAGCCCGGGTTTTCTGATGTTTGTGGCTCCTGGGTGTGCACCGAGTGCGGCTATTACAACGAAATAACGGAAGATAACATTATTTCAAATCCGGGATTTACTTGCCCTAATTGTGGAGCTGCATTGGACAATCAGTTATGTTTTAATAAATATGAAGATGATTGGCAATGCACCGAATGCGATGCTTACTTGCACCGTGATTACAGCGATGATGATTATGAAGTCGTAAAAAACAGATGCCCTGACTGCGGTGCAAACCTCGATAAACAACCTTGTTACTTCGAATATGAAGATGATTGGCAATGCACCGAATGCGGCGCAAAGCTGCATAGGGATGATTCGGACGAAGAGTATGAAAAGATTGACAATAATGATGACAGCTCTGATAAATTCTACGGCACCAGCAAGCCTGATTATGCTCAAGTGTTTAAGCGATCTAACCTATACCGCCAATCTGCCGAACCGTCTTATGACTGCCAAGCTCCCGAAACAGACTGTTCCGAATCGGCGGTTATATCAATAATAAAGAGTCATTGGAAGAGCCTGCTTGCGTTATTTATGATCTTTATTATTGTAATTGTAAGCATCGGTATTTTTCATGAGCTGAAGCTGCGTATACCTGTAAGATATTCCTCCGAAGAGCTTATAGGAAAAGACTTTGAGCAAGTTGTGAATTGTTTGGAAACTTCAGGGTTTACCAATGTTTATGTAAAGGAAATACCCGACCTTACTATAGAACAAAAACCGTATGAAAATTTGGTTTCCAATGTGGAAATCGGAAATGTTGAAACATTCGATGCAAGCTCTGAGTTTTCATCAAATTCCATCGTTCTTGTTACTTATCATACCCTACAGCAGTTTGCCGCCCCGTTATCGGCAAAAGCGGCAAAAGGTCAGTCTTATATTGATGTTGCCAATCAATTCGGAGAAGCCGGATTTGTAAACATAAGGTTCGAGGTGGAATATGACATAATAACCGGTTGGCTTACTGATGACGGAGAAGTAAAGTCGGTATCTGTAAACGGTGATGACAAGTTTTCCTCGGGAGCTCTATATAAAGCAGACGCAGAGATAGTGATAACTTATCACACATGGAAGAAAAACAAGGAGAAAAACTAATGGAAAGTTTTGAGCCCAAGAAACTCGCTTTAATTCGAATTTGGCAAATATTAAAGGAATACAGCGACTATGACCATCCGCTGACTCAGGATGATATGGCAAAGTATCTCGAAAATGAATACGGCATCGTTATTGAACGAAAGGCGATAAGCCGCAACATTTCGCTTTTGAAAGAAGCGGGAATTGAAATTGAGTCGAGACGCGCCGGAACATATCTTGAAGGCAGAGATTTCGAGGATTCGGAGCTCAAGCTGCTTATCGACGGTATTCTTTGCAGCAAGCATATTACCGCAAAGCATTCATCCGACTTAATAGAGAGGCTGTGTGGGCTTTCCAATAAATACTTCCGCTCTCATGTGAAAAACATTTACTCGGTTAACGACTGGAGCAAAACGGACAATCAGGCATTATTCTATAATATTGAATTGGTTGATACTGCCATTGACCGACAGCTTCGCATTGCATATGACTACAACAAGATAGGAATTGATAAAAAGCTTCATAAATCATCCTATCAGGTGGTTAGCCCTTATCAGCTGATTCTGCACAATCAGCGGTATTATCTCATGGCATACAGCGAGTATTGGGGCAATATGGTCTTTCACCGACTTGATCGGATAACAAATATGAAGCTGACGGAAGAAAAGGCCACTGATTTGCAGACCGTACCCGGATACAAAAACGGAATTGACTGCAAAAAGCTTGCATCGGCAATGCCTTATATGTATTCGGACGAGCCGGAACGGATTGAATTTGTGGCTGATGCCGGAATAACGGACCAGATTATTGACTGGTTTGGAAATGATATCAGAATAGCCAAAAGCAGAGATAATGAAAATCAGGTTAAAGTGTCGGTTATAGCCAGCCCAAACGCGATGGAGCATTGGGCAATGCAGTATATTAATTATGTTGAAGTGCTATCCCCCGATTGTTGCGGGAAAAAATTCGCAATTCATTATTATCCGGATTGGAAAAATACAATTAATGCAACCCGATAACTGTTTTTGATTTAATGAATAATATTTAAGCTTAATATTATCAAGGCACAGAGCTGTGATGAAAATCACGGCTCTGTTTTATTATGCACCAAATATGGAACATAGCTTTCGGTATATTAATGTAGTAAAAAACGAAAAAGCATGCGGAGGCAACTAATTATGCGCAAGAAAAAAGAGCCTGATATTTTCGAGCAGATGTCTGTATTCCAGATGATGGATTTGCTGGATGATACGGAAAGCACATTTACTTCCGAAGATATATCAAAGATTATTGACAAGTTATCTGCGGCGAAACGGGAAAAAGAAGCTATCGAGGCCAAGAAAAGGCAACAGGAAAAACTTGAGAAACTGAAAAGAGAAGCCCGTGAAGCAAAAAAGCGCAATGAAGCTCACATCAAGGAAGTTACAAGCATGGATCTCCCGCTCGATTGGGAAAATGCCTTCAATCAGGATGTAAGGACTCAGGGAGTTCACGCCGACAGTATTTCCGACGGCCTCATTTACAGTCTGTCTAATCTCGGGCGGGTTGATATTGAATATATTTCCTCAATAACCGGCGAGAATTACAAGACAATTATCGGCGCACTTAAAGGCTCTATCTATCAGACCCCGGAAACTTGGGGCGAGTGCTTCTATAAAGGCTGGGAAACCTCTGAGGAATATCTGTCCGGCAACATGATAAGAAAATGGAAGGCGGCAAAAAAAGCCAACAAGGAATATAAGGGCTATTTTGCCGATAACATCAAAGCCATTGAAAAGGTTCTGCCCCCTACCGTTGCCGCAAAAGATATCTACATAACGCTCGGCTCACCTTGGGTTCCGGCGGATATAATTGACGACTTTATTGAACATCTTTTAGGTGATTGGCGCCGGCATTGGTATGGCATAAACAACGAGGAAGATTTCCGCACAAAACACGACGAATTGACCGGCACCTGGGAAATACCGTTCAAAAACCGATATGCTTATAACCTCAAGTCAACACGAACATACGGCACCGACAGAATAAGCGCTCTTTATATTCTCGAAAAAACCTTGAATATGAAGTCGGTCACAGTTACGGATGAAGTTATATGCAATGCCAATTCAACGAGCAAGAAAAGGGTTATTAACCAAGCCGAAACCATTATCGCCATTGAAAAGCAAGACAAAATGATAAAGGAATTTCAAAAATGGGTTTGGGAGGATGAAGAAAGAAAAGAACGTCTTGAAATGATTTTTGAAAACAATTTCAGCTGTGTTCGCAGGAGAATTTTTGACGGATCGTTTTTGCGGTTTCCCGATATGTCCCCGTCGATAAATCTTTACCCTTACCAAAAGGATGCCGTTGCGCGGATTCTCTTTACGCCGAATACTTTATTGGCGCACGATGTAGGTTCAGGCAAAACCTATGTTATGATTGCCGCCGCAATGGAAATGCGCCGCATGGGACTATCCCAAAAGAATATGTTTGTTGTTCCGAATAACATAGTTGGTCAATGGAAAAACATTTTCTTATGCTTATATCCGAATGCAAATATTCTTTGCGTTGAGCCGAAAAGTTTTGCTCCTTCAAAAAGAGAAGGTGTTCTCGAAAGAATTCGTGATGAGGACTTCGACGGGATAATTATAGCTTACAGCTGTTTTGAGCAGATTCCGTTGTCAAAGGAATATTATCAAAACCAACTTATTGATGAGCAGGAGCTTATCGCAGAAATAGCGGGCAAAAAGAACAAAGCCACTTCTCGCCTCAAGAAAAAGGGAGAGGCGGTTTCAAAAGCCTTATCCGAGCTTGCCGCCGCTATGGATGATTTGTATAACGGCGTGTATTTTGA
>JAGHTJ010000042.1 GCA_018065375.1 Candidatus Equinaster intestinalis
GAAAGATAGTATATAATAAATTGAATAAATATTATTTAGGGTTGGTGTAGTATGCTTAAACGCAAAGAGTCAAGAGAAAATGCGTTCCTTTTGATTTTTGAAAAATCCTTTAATGACCTGTCGATTGACGATATTCTCGAGCTTGCGGTGCAGTACCGTGATTTTGAGTATGATGAGTTTTGCGAAAGCGTTTTCAGGGGTGTTTTTGATAACCTTTCTGAAATTGATGCAGTTATTGAAGAAAATTCAAAGGGCTGGAAGGTTGAGAGAATCGGCAAGGTTGCTCTTTCGGTGCTTCGCCTTGCGATTTACGAAATCAAATACCGCGAGGATATTCCGGTAAGTGTTTCGGCAAACGAGGCGGTTGAGCTCTGCAAAAAGTATGCTTTGGAAGAAGATGCCTCATTTGTAAACGGCATTCTCGGAACCGTAGCAAGGGCGCAGGGAAATGCCTGACGTAATATCCGTAAAACAACTCAATACCTATGTCCGTTCTTTGCTGGACGGTGACAGTAGGTTGAATTTTATATCGGTAAGCGGTGAAATTTCCAATTTCAAAAACCATTATGCTTCGGGTCATCTGTATTTTTCCCTTAAGGATTCTGATGCCGTAATCCGCTGTGTGATGTTTAAGGGCAATGCGTATTCCCTTAAATTTCTGCCTAAAGACAGCGATAGCGTAATTTGTACCGGCAGGGTTTCTGTATATGAAAAAGACGGCCAGTATCAAATGTATGTTGAAAATATGGTGCCTGCTGGTGTGGGTGAGCTTGCCGAAAAATTTCGTCTTGTAAAGGAAAAACTCGAAAAAGAGGGACTTTTTGCTCCCGAAACAAAACGAGGTCTGCCTGCTTTTCCGAAAACCGTGGGAGTGATAACCTCCTCTACCGGTGCGGCTTTGCAGGATATTCTGAATATTATTTCGCGCCGTTATCCGCTTTGTGAGGTTTTGCTTTTTCCGGCACTGGTTCAGGGCGAAAACGCTCCTGCCTCACTCATAAAAGCGTTGGATACGGCATTTGAGTCCGGGTCGGATTTACTGATAATAGGTCGCGGCGGAGGCTCTGCGGAGGATTTATCCTGCTTTAACGATGAGGCTCTTGCACGTAAAATTTATGAAGCGCCGATGCCGGTGATTTCGGCAGTAGGCCACGAAACCGATTTTACAATATGCGATTTTGTTTCGGATTTGCGGGCGCCAACCCCCTCTGCGGCGGCAGAGCTTGCGGTACCCGATATTTCCGAAATAGGTCTTCATATCGAAAATCTGCGAAGAAGACTTTGCACTCTTGCGGATAACCGCATTAAAAATGCCGAGCTTGAGCTTCAAAAAATCGGTATGTCGAGGGTTTTGTCAAGTCCCGAAAGTATGCTTGAGGAAAGACATTTAACGGTTGATGCCTTAAGTAACCGGCTTTTATATGCCTTCGAAAACAAAACTGCCGAAAATGCCGAAAAGCTTGCGGTTTTATCGGCGAAGCTTGATGCGATAAGCCCGCTTAAGGTCTTGGCGCGGGGATATTCTTTGGTTACCCAAAACGGAAGCACCGTAAAAAGTGCCGGTCAAGTTCTGCCCGGTGATACGGTTGAAATTGCTTTTTCAGACGGCAGTGTGAATGCCGAAATCAAATAGGAGAGAATTATGGAAGAAAAATTAAGCTTTGAAGAAAACCTTAAAGAGCTCGAAAAAATAGTTGCGGAGCTTGAAAAAAACGATTGTCCGCTTGATAAAGCGATTGAGCTTTTTGGGGACGGAGCACAAAAGGTTAAGATATGCAATCAGCTTTTAAGTGATGCAAAGCTGAAAATCGAAACTATAAGCAATGAACGGACTGATGAAAATGACTGATTTTTCTCAAAAACTGAAAATATATGCCGATTTAATGGAAATGCAGTTCGATAAAGCGGTTGTTAATGACAGCGAAAGCTATAAACTGCTTACCGATGCTATGCTTTATTCCGCAAAAATCGGAGGCAAGCGGGTGCGCCCGATAATTTTGCTTGAATTTTATAAGCTTTGCGGTGCAAATGATGCTGCGGCGCTCAATTTTGCAACGGCGCTCGAAATGATACACACGTATTCGCTTATTCACGATGATTTGCCCTGTATGGATAATGATGATTTTCGCCGCGGTAAGCCCGCCTGCCATAAGGCATTCGGCGAAAATACGGCGGTTCTTGCGGGGGACGGTCTTTTAAATGAAGCCTTCGGATATGCCGCTAAAACCGAAGATATACCTGCCGAAAGGGTAATTGAAGCACTTTCGGTGCTTTCCTATCGGGCGGGTGTAAACGGTATGATAGGCGGTCAGATTATTGATATTAAAAGCGAAAACGAGAGCGTAACATTTGAAACCTTAAATGAGATGTATTCCCTTAAAACCGGTGCGCTGATAATTGCCGCCGCCGAAATAGGCTGTATACTTGCGGGCAGATCCGATATGCTTCCTGCGGCAAGGGAATATGCCGCAAATATCGGTCTTGCTTTTCAGATAACGGACGATATTCTCGATGTTACCGCAGACGAAAAAACTCTCGGCAAGCCGGTACATAGTGACGAAAAAAACGATAAAAGAACATATACTGCATTTTTCAGTATTGATGAGTGTAAAAATAAGGTTAAGGAACTGACCGATAAAGCCATAAAAGCCCTCGATGAATTTGAGGGGGACGGCGAATTTTTAAAGGAACTTGCAAATTATTTGTGTGATAGAAATTATTAAGGAGCTTTAAGTTGGAATACAAAATTTTGAGTCATATAAACTCACCCGATGATGTTAAAAAACTTAATAGGGACCAACTTGACACACTCTGCCGTGAGATTAGAGACTGTATGATAAATACCGTTTCAAAAAACGGCGGTCATCTGGCTTCGAGTCTCGGTGCGGTTGAGCTTACCGTGGCTTTGCATACCGTTTTCAATTCTCCTTGCGATTCAATTCTCTTTGATGTCGGTCATCAAAGCTACGCTCATAAGCTTATTACCGGCAGATTTGAGGCCTTTTCAACCTTGAGGCAGGAAAACGGCATTTCGGGATTTATGCGCCCGAAGGAGAGCCCGCACGACCCCTTTGTTACGGGTCATAGCAGTAACTCTATTTCCGCTTCCTACGGAATTTATAAGGCAAAGGCACTTATGGGACAAAGCGGTTATACCGTCACGGTTATCGGAGACGGTGCTCTTACCGGCGGTATGGTATACGAGGCGCTTAATAATGCGGGAACGGGCAAGGGCAATTTTATAGTTGTGCTTAATGATAATAAGATGTCAATTTCGAGAAATGTCGGAGGCTTGGCGCGTCATCTTACCGTTATCCGTTCAAAGTCGCTCTACCATAGCTTGAAACGTAAAACAAGAAGGGTAATCGAAAAAATACCGTTTTGCGGTGAATATATTGCCGATAAGATTTTTAAATCAAAAACAATGCTCAAAAACGCAATTTATAAGAGCAATATTTTCGAGAGTATGGGATTCAGCTATTTCGGCCCGATTGACGGTCATAATATAGACGCTCTCCTCAATATATTCAAAATAGCGAAAAATTCAACCAGACCTGTTTTTATACATACCATTACCACCAAGGGTAAGGGTTATTCGCTTGCCGAGCACGACCCGAGCAGTTATCACGGCGTTTCCTCCTTTGATATAACCCGGGGTATTGAAAAAAACGATAAAAAATCATATTCGGATATTTGCGGGGATACTCTTTGTAAGATGGCTGAAGAGGATTCGAATGTTGTTGCCATTACCGCGGCAATGACCGGCGGTACCGGCCTTAAGGAGTTTTCAAGGAAATATAAAAACAGATTTTTCGATGTGGGTATTGCAGAGGAGCATGCCGCTACCTTCGCCGCAGGACTTGCAAGTAAGGGCATAAAACCCTATTTTGCGGTTTATTCGTCATTCCTACAGCGTTCTTACGACCAGATAATACACGATATTTCGATGTCCGGCTTCCCGGTAAGGCTCTGTATTGACCGAGCCGGAATAGTAGGAGAGGACGGCGAAAGCCATCAGGGACTTTTTGATGTTGCTTTTTTAAGCACCGTTCCGAATATGACGGTCTATTCCCCTTGCGGATATAATGAACTTCGGTTTCAGCTTAACAGGTCGCTTTCTGCTACCTCGCCTACGGCTATACGTTATCCGAGAGGTTGCGCTGATGCCGAATTCGAGGCAACTGAAGACGATTATACTGTTTTCGGCGAGGGCGAAAACCTTATTATAACCTACGGAAGAATTTCGGCAAACGCCAAAAATGCCGCAGAAAGTACCGAAAATACGGCATTTTTGAAGCTTAATAAGGTTTATCCGCTTGCAAAAGAATTACCGGAGCTTATAAGTAAGTATAAAAATGTTTTCTTCTTCGAGGAGGGCATTAAGTCGGGCGGAATTGCCGAGCAGTTGGGCTCTGCACTTATGGAAAACTCGGTTTTCGTAAATTACAGAATTTTTGCGGTTGATGATACCTTTGTGGCGTCCTCATCGGTTAAATCAGCCCTTAAAAAATATAATCTTGATACCGATTCGATGATTAAAGCAGTAAAGGGAGAAATTTAATTGGCTAAAATTCGCCTTGATGTGGCTCTTGTGGAAAATGGTCTTGCCGAGAGCCGTGAAAAAGCAAAAGCATATATAATGTCGGGTATCGTTTTCGTAAATAACCAAAAAGCCGATAAGGCGGGCGATACGGTAAAACCCGAGGATAAAATAGAAGTTAGGGGAAATACCCTAAAGTATGTCAGCCGCGGCGGTCTTAAGCTCGAAAAGGCAATGAACTGCTTTCCGCTGAGTCTTGAAGGTAAAATCTGTGCCGATATTGGCGCTTCCACCGGCGGATTTACCGATTGTATGCTCCAAAACGGAGCTGCAAAGGTTTATGCAATAGATGTCGGCTACGGTCAGCTTGCATGGAAGCTTCGCTGTGATGAAAGGGTCGTTAACCTTGAACGTACCAACTTCCGTTATGTAACAGCCGAGCAGGTTCCCGAGCTCCTCGATTTTGCGTCTGTTGATGTTTCCTTTATATCCCTTTATCACATTCTTCCGGTTATGAATACCCTTTTAAAGAACCGTGCTACCGCAGTATGCCTAATAAAACCGCAGTTTGAAGCGGGTAAGGATAAGGTCGGTAAAAAAGGAGTAGTAAGAGAAAAGGAAACCCATATTGAGGTAATTGAAAAGGTTATAACCTATATTACCGATAACGGTTTTTCTCTGCTCGGTCTTGAATTTTCTCCCATTAAGGGACCCGAGGGAAATATTGAATATCTCGCATTTATCGAGAAAAACGATGAACCCTTTATAAACGAAAATATTGATTACCGTGCATTGGTTGAAAAATCGCACGAGGAACTACGAGGTGAATAATTTGAAAATCGGAGTATTACCAAACCTTGATAAAAGGGGAGCCGCCGAGATTGTTGAAAAAATGGGTAAAATTTTCAAGGAGCTCGGAATAACGGCATATCTTCCCGATAATATCTGCGGAACAGATTATGAGCATATAGCAGAGCGCGATATTTATGCGGTTGCCGATATTATCGTAACTGTCGGAGGAGACGGAACTATTATCCGTTTTGCCAAGCACGCTTCAAAATATAATAAGCCCGTTTTGGGAGTGAATGCAGGCAGACTCGGTTTTCTCGCCAACATTGAGGCAAATGAGCTCAATTTACTCTCAAAACTCAAAAACGGTAATTATACTACAGAAGACCGTATGATGCTCAATATTTCGGTTTTGGAAAACGGTAAGGAAATATATAAGGGTCTTGCTATAAACGACCTTGTAATTACAAGCGGTTTTATGTCAAGAATAGTTGATATAAAGGCGCATTTTAACGAGGATTGTGTATCCTATCGGGCGGACGGCTTGATAGTTGCCACCCCTACGGGCTCTACCGCTTATTCGCTTTCTGCCGGAGGACCGATTGTAGACCCGCTTTCCGAATGTATCTGCATAAGCCCGATATGTTCCCATTCGCTTTCGGCAAAGCCCATTATCTTAAATAAAAACTCCAAAATAAAGTTTAATGCTTTTTCTCTTAAGCACAGCGATATATATATGTCGATTGACGGCAGAAAAGGACCGGTTGTCCGTCCTCACACCGATATAATAGTTACCCGCTCGGAATACTGCTTTAAGCTGATACGGCTTGATAATAAATCCTTCTATAAGATTTTGTCCGAAAAATTCAAGGAGAAATAGGTGAGAGTATGAAAAACAAACGCCAGGAAAAAATAATCGAAATAATCGAAAATAATGTTATTGTAACCCAGGATGAACTTCAGTATCTGCTCCTTAATATGGGCTTTAATGTTACGCAGTCCACCGTTTCGCGTGATATTAAGGAAATGCGCATAGTAAAAGCGCAGGATATAAACGGTGTTTACCGTTATATTTATCCTAAAAACGGTAAACTCTCTTTAGACGAAAGAGGTAACCGTCAGCATTATCTTGAGGTTTTTTCCAAGGGCGCTTTTGATGTGAAGTATGCTATAAATAACCTTGTTGTAAAATGTTATACCGGTATGGCTTCAAGTACCTGCGTGGCTCTTGATGCCCTTTTCGGAGACCGTATTGTGGGCTCTATTGCCGGTGAAGATACAATCATCGTTATAATGCAGAATGAGGAGTCCTCAAAACAGTTGTGCGAAGAATTGCTTTCTATAATTTAAGTTTGGAAGACTGATTTTTATGCTTGAATTTTTACATATTGAAAATATAGCGGTTGTTGAACGCTCGGATATATCCTTTTCAAAGGGTTTTAATGTTATGACGGGCGAAACCGGTGCGGGCAAGTCGATAATTATTGATTCGATAAATGCCGTGCTCGGGGCAAGAACCTCTAAAGAGCTTATAAGAAACGGCTGTAAATCGGCAACCGTTTCGGCGCAGTTTGCCGATATTGGCGCCGATGCCGAAAATGCGCTTAACGAAGCGGGATTTTCGCTTTCCGATGAGAAAAACCTAATTATTACCCGCGTTATGAATGAGGACGGCAGAACGGTATTCCGCGTAAACGGTGCGCCTGCAAATGCATCGGTTGTGCGGGAGTTCAGTAAGTATCTTATAAATATTCACGGTCAGCATGATAATCAAAACCTGCTTGATCCCGAAAAGCATTGCTTGTATATTGATAAGCTTGCAAATAACGAAAATCTGCGAAACGAATATTACGAGGAATTTAAAACACTTGTTTCGATAAGAAAAGAATTGCAGAGCCTTGAAATGGACGAGGACGAAAAGCTTCGCAGAATAGATTTGCTGAAATTTCAGATAAATGAGCTTGAAACGGCAAACCTTTGCGAGGGTGAGTATGAATCCCTTAAAGAAAAAATGCGTTTTGCTCAAAACGCGCAGAAAAATTTGAAAAACCTGAATACCGCAATAGTTATGCTAAAAGGCGAAGAGGCGGCAGGTATTTGCGAAAACCTCGGTGAGGTCTTAAAGCTGGTTTCTTCGGTTGATTCCGTAAAGCTCGCAAAATCCTCCGAAAAGCTTACAGAGATTTACGAAGGCTTAAATGATGCCGCCGCAGACCTTCAGGATACGGTGGAAAGGGAATTTGATGTAGGGCTTGATGCCGCCGAAATCAGCGAGCGGCTTGACACGGTGCGAAATGTTATGTTAAAATATGGCGGTAGCGAAAAATCTGCCATAGAGTATCTCGAAAAAGCCAAAAACGACCTTAACAATATCGAATTTTCCGAAAAAAGGATAGCCGAGCTCGAAAACCGTCTTGAAGAATCCGAAAAAAGGCTCGTTAAAAAGGCAGATGAGCTTACAAATTCCCGCAAAATAACGGCGCAGGCATTCGAAAAAAACGCGCAGGAATCCCTCGTGTATCTTGATATGCCGGCAGTTAAATTTACGGTTGATTTCAAAAAAGGTAAATATACCAAAAACGGTTGTGATGTTGTTGAATTTATGATTTCGGCAAATGCGGGAGAAGATGTAAAACCGCTTGCAAAAATTGCATCGGGCGGTGAGCTTTCACGTGTTATGCTTGCAATAAAAAGCATTATTGCGGATAAAGATGAGGTTAAATCACTCATATTCGATGAAATTGATACCGGAATCAGCGGTAGGGCGGCTACAAAGGTTGCAAATAAAATGCGGCAGGTGGCGGCAAACCGTCAGGTAATATGCGTTACACATCTTGCGCAAATTGCCGCCTGTGCGGACGACCATTTGCTCATAGAGAAAACCGCTCGCGATAATAAAACCTTTACCACGGTAAATTCCCTCGATTATAACGGCAGAATAAATGAGCTTGCCAGAATTATGTCGGGTACGGATATAACAAAAGTAATGTATGATTCCGCAAAGGAATTGTTAGATAGGAGTATGCAAAATGAAAATTTATGAAGAACTCGTTGCACGTGGCCTTATAGCCCAGGTAACGGACGAAAAGGAAATCAGAGAGCTTGTCAATAACGGTAAGGCTGTATTTTATATCGGCTTTGACCCCACGGCAGATAGCCTCCATGTAGGTCATTTTATGGCGCTTTGCCTTATGAAGCGTTTGCAGATGGCGGGCAACCGTCCGGTAGTGCTTATCGGCGGCGGTACTGCCTATATCGGAGACCCTTCGGGCAGAACCGATATGCGCTCAATGATGACCCCCGAAACAATTCAGCACAACTGCGATTGCTTTAAAAAGCAGATGTCGCGCTTTATTGAGTTCGGAGAAGATAAGGCTATTATGGTTAATAATGCCGATTGGCTTTTAAAGCTCAATTATATAGATGTTTTGCGTGATGTGGGCGCCTGCTTCTCGGTAAACAATATGCTTCGTGCAGAGTGCTATAAGCAACGTATGGAGAGGGGCCTCAGCTTCCTCGAATTCAACTATATGATAATGCAAAGCTACGATTTCTACCATCTGTTTAAGGAATACGGCTGTAATATGCAGTTTGGCGGAGACGACCAGTGGTCCAATATGCTCGGCGGCACAGAGCTTATCCGTAAGAAGCTCGGCAAGGACGCTTATGCCATGACCATAACACTCCTTATGAATTCCGAGGGCAAGAAGATGGGCAAAACCGCAAGCGGTGCGGTATGGCTTGACCCCAATAAAACAACTCCTTACGAATTCCATCAGTATTGGAGAAACGTAGGGGACAGCGATGTTCTTAAATGTATCCGTATGCTTACCTTCCTTCCGCTTGAGGAAATTGATAAAATGGATAGTTGGGAAGGCAGTCAGCTTAATGAGGCAAAGGATATTTTGGCTTACGAGCTTACAAAACTCGTTCACGGTGAAGAGGAAGCTCAAAAGGCAAGAGATATTTCCCACTCGCTTTTTGCAGGCGGCGGAGATAATGCCGATATGCCTACAACCGAGCTTTCAGATGCAGATTTTACTGACGGCAAAATCGGTCTTCTCGATTTAATGGTAAAGGGCGAGCTTGCTGCTTCAAAGGGAGAAGCCCGAAGACTTGTACAACAGGGCGGCGTTTCGGTAGATAATGAAAAGCTTAACGATATTGCGCTTTCATTTGAAAAATCACAGTTTGCCGATGGTATCGTAGTTAAAAAAGGCAAAAAGATTTTCCATAAGTTTACTGCTTAAAACCAAAAAGAAAATCGCTGAAGTTAATCAACTTCAGCGTTTTTTAATTGTTCGAGAAATT
>JAGHTJ010000090.1 GCA_018065375.1 Candidatus Equinaster intestinalis
ACTCCGTTTCAGTCTTTAAATTGTTTTTACATCGTGAATTTTTATTCCCGATTTTTCAAGTAATTCCTTTATTGTTTGGAGATTTCCCTGCGCTACCACGGTATATCCGCAACCGATTTTATCAGGTGCCGAAGAACGCTCGATATAGGCCTTTATGCCATTATTACGAAGCAGGTCTCTGCCCCTTATTGCGGCGGTTACGGTACCGGTAGCAATAGAATACTTTTCCATATTCATCACTCTTTTTTATCCTGTATTACAAGTACTTGTACTATACAGTTTATGATCAAACGACTGAAAATGTTTATAATGAAGCTACAAAGAAATAATATTTTGTTTGTAAAGCTCTACCACCACTACCAGCGACAAAACCGCAACTATCATTCCGAGAAAACCGAAAAGCTTGAGCCCTAAAAAAATCAGTATTAAAAGCACAAGCGGCGGTATTCCGAGCTGTTTTCCAACAATTCTCGGTTCGGCAAAGTTTCGCACGGCGCAGTCGATAAGATAGAGTATGATTATGCTTACCGCCATGGTATAATTGCCGCGAATAAGCTCGGCTACACTCCAGGGAATAAGAACCGTTCCGGTACCGAGCACCGGCAGAAAATCGACCAAAGAAATCAGCAGCGCCAGATATACGAAGTTTTTAATACCGAGTATCAAAAAACCGCAAAACAGGATAACAAAGGTTATCCCCGAAAGCAGAATATAGCCCTTTAAAAGCTTAAAAACATTTTCGTAAATTATTTTCACACTTCGTTTTACAAGGGTTATTTTGCGGTCGGACAAAAAGGAAAAAATGTATTCCTTAACGGCATCAAAATCCCTCGCAATATAAAAGCTTGCAACAACCGTTATGGCACTGCCAAGCAGTAAAGACGGCAGAGCCGACATAATTTTTCCCGAAAGCTCGGTTAGGGCATCGGCAAATGTTTTCAAAAAGGAATCCCCGAAGCTTCCGTTATTTATAAAAAGCTCTCCTACCGATGGAGGAAGCCGTTTTGCAATAGCCGGCAGAAGGTTTTTAAGAGAATCGAATATCCCGCCGAAAAGGTCGGCAGAGCGGGATATTTTCGAGGTTATCAGCATAAGCAAAAAACCTATAACCGCTACAAGCAAAACATAGCACACAACGGCGCTTATCCCCGCAACGGTCCGCTTTTTAACTTTTATTTTCGCCGAGATTTTTTCTGACGGCCTTTGGAGCAGATAAGCCAGAATAAGTCCTATCAAAAATGGGAAAAAGTAGGTTATAAGAAATTTGTATATAAGAAAAACAAGGCCGATTACCGTAAAAAAATAGGCAGCTTTTATCAAAAATTCTTTTTTGGAGGATACGTCCATAAAATCACCTGCATTATTTTGCCCCAAAAGCGAAAAAATAAGTATTCTTATACATTATTTCCTTTACAAGAAGAAATTTTTGTGGTAAAATGTATAATCAAATAAAATGCAAAGGAAATAGAAATGGTTAATGTTGCAATAATGGGACACGGTGTTGTAGGTTCGGGCGTTGCAGAGGTTCTGCTTGAGCATACCGCGTCTATTAAAGAAAAAGCCAAGGAAGAAATAAATATTAAA
>JAGHTJ010000089.1 GCA_018065375.1 Candidatus Equinaster intestinalis
GATATAATGTCAATTATTTGTTATAATAAGATGAATATATTAAAAAGGGGAGTGCTTTTGATGGCAAAAGTTACCTTAATTACCCATACGCCCGACCCGCAGCGCACCATTGCCTGCGCGGCAAAGCTCTGTTACAGTCCTGCAACAATAGATACGGTTTATGAAGGACTTACCGATGAAAAAACGGCTTCGTTTGTTGAAATGCTTGCCGCAATCGGTCATGAAAGTCCAATTGAACACGCCTCATTTACATTCGGTATCGAGGGTGTTTCACGTTCATTGCTCGCTCAAATTACAAGGCACCGTATGGCGTCCTTTTCGGTTCAGAGCCAGCGCTATGTAAGGGAGAAAAAGTTCGAGTTTGTAACACCTCCCGAAATTGCAGAGGATAAAGAGGCTCTCGAAATTTTTGCAAGGGCGATGGAAGAAGACCAGCAGCATTACGATAAGCTTACCGCCATTTTAAAGGAAAAGCATAAGAAAACCTTTATGGCAGAGGGTAAGGACGAAAAAACCGCCGAAAAGCTTGCCGAGAAAAAGGCGATTGAGGACGCGCGTTTTGTTCTGCCGAATGCCTGCGAAACCAAAATGATTATGACAATGAACTGCCGCAGTCTGCTTAACTTTTTTGCTCACCGCTGTTGCAACCGCGCACAGTGGGAGATAAGAGATATTGCAAATCAGATGCTGGCGCTCGTAAGTGAGGTTGCTCCCGAAATATTCAAAAAGGCGGGACCTCCGTGTGTCAGCGGTGCCTGCCCCGAAGGCAAGATGACCTGCGGAAAGGCAGCAGAAATGCGAGAGTTTTATAAAAAACTCAAAAATCAGGAGTAAGTAATGGGAAAACTTATAGTTATCGAGGGGCTTGACGGAAGCGGTAAGTCCACACAGCTCGAGCTTCTCACAAAAAAGCTGAAAGAGAATAATACCCTTTGCAAAACCGTTTCATTCCCCGATTATGAAAGTAATTCGAGCGCCCTTATAAAGATGTATCTCGGCGGCGAGTTCGGTCAAACGGCGGATAGTGTAAACGCCTATGCCGCTTCCTGCTTTTATGCGGTGGACAGGTATGCCTCCTTTAAAACAAATTGGGGCGATTTTTATAACGGCGGCGGAACGGTGATAGCAGGTAGATATACCACATCAAATGCCGTTCATCAAACCGCAAAACTGCCGAAGGAAAAGTGGGAAGATTTTCTTAACTGGCTTTATGATTTTGAATATAAAAAAATCGGTATTCCGTCTCCCGATAAGGTGATTTTTCTCGATATGCCCACCGAGGTATCCCAAAAGCTGTTGTCTCACCGATACGAGGGGGATAACGCTAAAAAGGATATTCACGAAAGAGACGTAGAATACCTTGAGCATTGCAGAAATGCCGCACTTTTTACGGCAAAGTTTTCGGGCTGGGAGATAATCCCCTGCGCCGAAAACGGCGAGCCGCGGAGCATTGAAGACATTTCGGCGGATATTCTTTGCGCAGTATCAAAGATTTTTTGAGGTGTAAAAAATGATTTATGTATTTTTGGCAGAGGGCTTTGAAGAAATGGAGGCACTTTCTCCCGTTGATATTTTAAGAAGAGCGGGTATAGAGTGCAAAACGGTAGGTGTTACCGGCAAAACGGTAGCGGGTTCACACGGTATACCGGTAACAGCCGATATACTGCCCGAGGAGATTGATTATTCCTTATTATCGGGAGTTATCCTGCCGGGAGGTATGCCGGGAGCCGAAAACCTCGAAAAGAGTCAAAGTGTAATCCGTGCGGTAAAGTTTGCAGATGAAAACGATAAGCTCATCGCCGCAATCTGCGCGGCTCCGTATATACTCGGAAAGCTCGGTATCCTAAACGGCAGAAAGGCTACCTGCTTTGACGGATTTGAGAAATATTTTGACGGCGGAGAATATACCGAAAATCCGGTTGAAACGGACGGTAACGTAATAACCGCATTCGGTGCGGGAGCGGCTCTGCT
This sequence comes from Candidatus Equinaster intestinalis, assembly GCA_018065375.1. Next base: position 1,972 of record JAGHTJ010000089.1, read on the forward strand.
TTTTGCCCTTGAAATAGTTAAAAAAATCAAGGGTCATACCGCTGCACAGAAGCTGTATGACGGTATGAAATGTATTTTTTAGGTGATGTAAATGGATAATAATCAGAATTTTGATAACGATTTTGAATTTGATTCAAGCTTGGATATATTCAGCGGCAAGGAAAAATCGGATTTGAAAGAGGACGATTTGTTTTTCGCCCCCCTCGAAGATAGAGATGATGATATAGTAAAAGCGATAAAGCACGAGGAAAAGCATTCTCATAGGCGTAAGAAGAAAAAGAAAAACCTTATCCGCAATATAATCTGGATAGTAGCGATAGTGGTTTTGTCGGTTGGTCTGGCTTACGGTCTTATCGAGGCTACCGGAGAATTTCTCGGCATCGGCGGAGACCGCGGCAGAGATATAGTTGTTGAAATTGATAAGGGTATGTCTACTAAAGCCATAGCCGAGCGTCTTGAAGATGCGGGAGCTCTCAATTATCCCTTTGCATTCAGAATTTATTCAAAAATCAAGGGGTATGACGGTAAATTCGCCTACGGTGTTTACAGCTTCAACAATGAAAAAGGCTATGAGGATTTGGCGGATATGCTGATGACCGAGGGCGCAAAGGCCGAATCGGTAAAGGTTACCATAAAGGAAATGTCTACCGTTGATGAAATGGCAAAGGTGCTTGAAGAAAGCGGAGTTTGTACGGCAGAGGAATTCAAATGGGAGGTAAACTACGGCGAGTTTAAAAACCCCTTCATAGAAAGCCTGCCTGCCGAAAAGGTGCATTACAGATTTGAGGGATATTTGTTCCCCGATACCTACGATTTTTATTGCTACGATTCTAAAGCGTGCGCCCATCTTGCAGTACAGAAAATGCTTGATAAAATGGAGCAGGAGTTTACCGAGGAAGCCCTGCAAAAAGCCGAGGATATGGGCTACAATATTCACCAGATGCTTACTATGGCATCTCTTGTAGAGCTTGAAGCCGGCGGACAGCCTGCTGAAATGTCAAACGTTGCGCAGGTGTTCTATAACCGCCTTGCATCTTCCGAGTTTAAAACTCTCGGTTCTTCGCCCACAAGAAAATATCCTTACGGAAACGGCAGATATGATACCTATCAGTGTGAGGGACTGCCGGTAGGTCCTCTTTGTGCACCGAGCCATAATGCAATAAATGCGGCTTTGAATCCCAATACCGCGCAAAAGGCAACCTTTTTCGTAACCGATAAGAGTATGAATTTCTATTATACAAATACTCTTGCCGAGCATAATGCCATAATATCTAAACTTCAAAGAGAGAAGAACTGGGTTTATGAAGACTGATATTAAGCTCCCCGAGCTACTGTGCCCTGCGGGAGATATTGTAAGACTGCAGGCGGCGGTTGATTTCGGCGCAGATGCGGTTTATCTTGCGGGAGAAGAATTCGGTATGCGTACTGCCGCTACCAACTTCGGCAAGGAGGATTTGGCAAAGGGAATAGAGTATGCCCATGCGAGAGGCGTAAAGGTGCATATCACCTGTAATACATTGCCTCATAATGAGGAAATAACGCGCCTGCCGGAATTTTTAAGCTACATAAACGATATAGGCGCAGATGCCGTAATAGCGGCAGATATAGGAACTATGGCTTATGCCAAAAAATATGCGCCGAATTGTGAGCTTCACGCCTCTGTTCAATCGGGAATAGTAAATTACCTTACGGCAAACGAGTTTTACAATATGGGTTGTAAAAGGGTTGTGCTCGCAAGAGAACTTTCCCTCTCGGAAATTGCCGAAATCCGCGCCAAAACTCCGAAAGAGCTCGAAATTGAGGCTTTTGCACACGGCGCTATGTGCGTTTCCTTTTCGGCAAGATGCCTGCTTTCGAGCTATATGACCGGCAGAGACGCCAACCGCGGAGACTGCGCTCAACCCTGCCGTTGGAGTTAATCCCTTATGGGGGAAAAAAGACCGGGACAGTTTTTCGATATTACCGAAACCGATAAGGGCAGTTATATACTCAATGCCAACGATTTGTGTATGGCGGAGCATCTCAAAGAGATGTACGAAGCGGGGGTTGACAGCGTTAAGCTTGAGGGCAGAGCAAAATCGCACTATTACGTGGCGGTTGTAACCAATGCCTACCGCGGTGCACTCGATAGCTTAAAATCGGATTATGATACCTGGAAATGTCCCGAATGGGTAACGCAGGAGCTCAATAAAATAAGCCACCGTAATTATTCCACCGGCTTCTATTTCGGCAGACCCGAAAACTCCCAAACCTACGAAAATGCCGGCTATGTGCGGGATTACAGCGTAGGCGCCGTGGTTGAGGGCTATGAAAACGGTAAAATTATCGCGGTACTTAAAAATAAGTTTTTGCGGGGTCAGGAATTTGATTGTCTGGAAGCGGGAAGCGTTCCGTTTTCGGTTACGGCAACCGAGCTTTTTGACGAAAAGGATAACGAAATCGAGGTTGCGCCTCACCCGATGCAGATAATAAAAATTCCGTTTGAGCGGCCAATCAAAAAAGGCTCCCTTTTGAGAATAAAAGAAATATGATTTTATACCGTCTTTCAGGGTAAACTACCCTAAAAGGCGGTGTTTTTTTGAAAAAGGTTTTTATCGGAAAAAGAATTGTACTTGTATATGTAATGACCGTGATAATTGCATTCGGTGCGGTGCTTCGAATTATGGTGCTCAATACCGATGAAAAGGTAAAGGCATCGGCAGGGGAAAACCGATACCGTATAAAGCTTTCGGATATGCGAATAACCGTTTTTGATTGCAATATGAACCCCATAACCAACAGCGAGGATAAAATAATGGCGGTGGTATATCCCACGCCGCGCGCAATAACCGCCGTAAGTACATTTTTATCGGATACCGAGCTTACCGATTTGAAAAAAAGACTTTCATCGGGTATGCCGGCGGCGGTAGAGCTCCCGAAGGAAATCGAGTGTGACGGAGTTTACTGCTTCACCTTAAAATGCAATAAAGCATCGGTTAACGTCTGCCCCCAGCTTATAGGATATACCGATTCGCAGGGTGTGGGCGTTATGGGTATACAAAAGGCATACCAAAACGAACTTTATCACGAGGATATATCCGCCCTCGTTTCAACCGATGGATTGGGCGGTTTGCTTTTAGGGGGCGAAGCGGAGCTTTCGGTTGATTTAAGGGATTATAACAGCGGAATTATGCTTACAATAGATTCCTCCCTGCAAACCGTTTTGCAAAATTCAATGAAATCGGTAAAGAGCGGAGCGGCAGTTTTAATTGAGGCTTCAAGCGGTAAAATCCGTGCTATGGTAAGTCTGCCGGATTTTGATACCTCGAATGTAGCGGCATATCTCGGTAGTGAGGATTCGCCCTTTGTAAACCGGGCTTTGTCGGCATATAATGTGGGCTCGGTTTTTAAGCCGGTAGTGGCGGCGGCGATACTCGAAAGCGGCATATATTCCGATTATACGGTTTACTGCTCGGGAAGCGCAAAAATTGACGACCATATTTTCGGTTGCCATAAATCGGAGGGCCACGGACTTGTGAACCTCGAAAATGCGATTACACAGTCCTGCAATGTGTTTTTTTATAATATTGCCGAAAAAATCGGTGCCGATAAAATTTTGGAAACGGCATCGCTTTTTCGGTTCGGCAAAACGGTGGATATAGGAGGGATATACACCGATGCCGGCAGTTTTCCGAAAAACGGAAGCGAACAGAGTCCCACCGATATAGCCAATCTTTCAATAGGGCAGGGAAGCGTTCTGCTCTCTCCGATTTCGCTGGCAATGGTTTACGAGGCGATTGCAAACGGCGGAATTTACAATACGCCAACCGTCTTTGAGGGCAGGGTTGAAAAGGGTGCGCTGATTCCCGCAAAGGCTTCGTCTCCTACCCGCGCTTTCACCGAAAAAACAGCCGATACCCTTAAAAATTATCTTAAAAATGTGGTTTCTTCGGGTACGGGCAATGCCGCAAAGCCGGAATATACTACGGCGGCGGGCAAAACCGCAACAGCGCAGACCGGTTGGCAGAAAAACGGCAGAATTATACAGAATTCCTGGTTTTGCGGCTTTTTCCCCGATGATAAGCCGAAATATGTTGCCGTGGTTATGATAGACGATACCGATAAAAACGGAACCTATGCCGCTCCGATATTCAAAAATATTGCCGATGGTGTGAGCCTGCTTGAAAAAAGCAGAAACAGCACTTTGAATTAGTGTGTAATCGTATCAAAATACTGTTATTATCTTAAAGGTTTATATTGCAAAATTTGTAATAAAGTAGTATAATAAACTGAATAAATATTATAAGGGGGAATATTATGTCTTACAAAAAATGGATAATATCCGATGTTGATAAGTCTGCCGCCGCACGCCTTGCGGAGGAATGTGATGTTGACCCCCTTGTGGCTCTTATTGCCCGCTCAAGAGGATATACCGACCCTTACGAGCTTGAAGAGTTTTTATCCGATGACCCGATTTTTGCCGACCCTTATGAAATTCCCGATATTGGCGTGGCGGCTGAAATAATCAATGCAAAAATTGCCGAAAATGCAAAAATCTGCGTTTATGCTGATTATGACTGTGACGGTGTAACCTCTGCCGCCCTCCTTTACGGCTACCTTAAGAAAAGGGGAGCAGATGCTACATACTATATTCCCGACCGCTTCGGCGAAGGCTACGGAATGAGCAAATCGGTAATAGATAACCTCAAAAAAGACGGTGTAAGCCTTATTGTTACGGTGGATAACGGTATAAGCTGTGTGGAGGAGATTAAATATGCGAATTCTCTTGGAATAACCACCGTTGTTACCGACCATCATCTTCCGCCCGATATTTTACCCGATGCGGCGGCAGTAGCCGACCCGCATCTTAAAGACAGCGGGGTTGATTTTCCCGATGTTTGCGGAGTATTTGTCGCATTCAAGCTTGTTTGCGCTCTCGAAAACCGTCAGCCCGAGGAAATCGTATACGAATATGCCGATTTGGTGGCGCTCGGCACGGTTGCCGATGTTATGCCACTTAAAAACGAAAACCGCGATATTGTAAAATGCGGTCTTAAAATGATAAACTCCTCCTGCCGTACGGGATTTCTCGCCCTTATCAACAGCGCGTCTCTTAAAAAAGGGGAGATAACCGCAGGTAAAATGGCATTCGGTATTGCGCCGCGAATAAATGCGGCGGGCAGAATGGGTAATGCCGCTTTGGCGGTTGAGCTTTTACTCGAAACCGATTTTATGAAGGCGAGCGAAAAGGCGGAGCAGCTTGATAAGCTGAATACCGAGAGGCAGAAAACCGAGCAGGAGATACTTGCGAGTGCAACTAAAATAATAGAGGAGCAACGGCTCGGATATGACCGCGTAATAGTAGTTTGCGGCAAAAACTGGCATAAGGGCGTTGTGGGAATTGCCGCCGCGAGGATAGTTGAAAAATACGGCAGACCCGCCATTGTGCTGTCCGAGGACGAAAACGGCGAGGCTTCGGGCTCGGGCAGAAGTATAGAGGGCTTTTCCCTTTATGATGCCATAGCCTGCTGTAAAGATTATCTGATTCGCTTCGGCGGTCACGAAAACGCCGCGGGCGTAAAGCTTAAAACCGATGATATAGAAAAATTCAGAGAAAAAATCAATGCCTATGCCGCGAAAATGCCGGTGGCGGTACCTGCTCTTAAAATCGACTGTAAGCTGAACAGCGCAGGTCTTTCGATAGACCTTGCCGAGGCAATAAAGGTGCTCGAGCCGTTTGGTATGGGAAATCCAACGCCGCTTTTTGCCCTTTGCTCAATGACGGTGGAGCGGATTATTTCTCTTTCGGCGAATAAGCATACGAAGCTTCTTGTATCCAAAAACGGCAGAAGTGTTGAGGCTATGGCTTTCGGGGTAAATCCCGAGGCGGTGCCATTTGCGGTGGGCGAAATGATAGACCTTGCCGTTACGGTAGATACAAACGAATATATGGGCAGAAAAAATCTTTCGGTAGTAATTAAGGGCTGGCGAAAGAGCGATATAAATGAGGATAAATTCTTCGCTGAAATCGAAGCATATTCGGCATTTTGCAGAGGCGAAAAAACAAACTTTGAAGCCGTTACACGAAACGATGTTGCCGTAGCTTACCGTGCGGCGGATAAGCAAACGCCAGAATATGTAAGGCAAAAGCTTATAAATACATTGGGAGTTTTCAAAACAAACATTGCGATTGATGCTTTAACCGAGCTCGGATTGCTTTGTATCAGAAAAGAAAACGGAGTTGAGAAGCTTTTTAAGGTTGAGGGTATAACCGCCGACCTTGAAAATTCGGAAATATTAAAAGTATTAAAGGGGTGAAAGAAGTGGACGCCGTTCATGAGCAGAATTACGAGCAGCTTACACAGCTGATGAAAAAACAGGGCGGTCAGTATAATTATGAGCTGATACGCAAGGCATACGAGCTCTGCGTTGCCGCACACGAGGGACAAATGCGCTTTTCCAACGAGGAGTTTTATATTCACCCACTCTCGGTTGCCAAGATAGTTGTAACACTCGGTATGGATAGCCAGTCGATAGCGGCGGCTTTACTTCACGATACCGTTGAGGATACGAGCGTTACTTTAGAGCAGATAGAAAAAGAGTTCGGTGGTCAGGTAAAGCAGCTTGTAGACGGTGTAACCAAGCTCGGTAAAATCAGCTTTACCACCAAGGAACAGCTGCAGGCCGAAAACATACGTAAAATGTTTATGGCAATGGCAAAGGATATAAGGGTTATCATTATAAAACTTGCCGACCGCCTGCATAATATGCGCACCATTGATGCTATGACCGATTATAAGCAGAGAGAAAAATCGGTTGAAACCCTCGAGCTTTATGCTCCTATTGCTCATAGGCTCGGTATCAGGCAGATAAAGGAGGAGCTTGAGGATTTATCCATAAAGCACCTTGACCCGGTAGCCTATGCCGAAATAGAGGAGCTTTTAAAGATTAAAAAGGCACAGAGGGAGAGCATTCTCGAGAATATACAGAAAAAGATAGAAAACCGTCTTAAAGAGGTAATACCCAATGTGAATGTTGAAATTCACGCGAGGGTTAAATCCATACACGGAATTTACCGCAAAATGTATGTTCAGGGCAGAGATTTCGATGAAATTTACGATATTTACGCCCTGCGTATCATAACCGATACGGTTACCGATTGTTATAATATTTTAGGTCTTATGCACGATTTGTTCCGCCCGATACCGGGTCGCTTCAAGGATTATATTTCGATGCCGAAGCCAAACCGTTATCAGTCGCTTCATACCACCGTTATCGGCAGGGAAGCCATACCCTTTGAAATACAGATACGAACTGCCGAAATGCACCGAACTGCCGAATACGGTATCGCGGCGCATTGGAAATATAAAGAGGGTATAACCGAAAATAATGAAAAAATGGAGGAACAGCTCGCCTGGGTTCGCCAGATTCTCGAAACCCAGACCGAAACCTCCGATAATGATATTTTAAGCACCATCAAGGTTGATTTGGCGCAGGAGGACGTCTTCGGCGTAACGCCTAAAGGAGACGTTATAAACCTGCCGGCAGGCTCTACCGTTATCGACTTTGCTTTTGCAATACATTCCGCCGTAGGTACAAAAATGGTGGGTGCCAAGGTCAACGGTAAGATAGTGCCGATAAACCACGTAATTACCACGGGCGAGGTTATAGATATACTTACCTCCAATCAGGACGGTAAGGGTCCCAACCGCGATTGGTTGAATATCGCCGTTACCAATCAGGCAAAATCGAAAATACGTGCATGGTTTAAAAAGGAAAAGCGTGCGGAGAATATAGAAAACGGTAAGGAAGAAATAGAAATCGAGTTCAGACGCAATTCGATTACTTTCAGCAGTGATGAGCAAAAAGAGGAGTTTATTACCGACCTTGCCGCAAAACAGCATTTTTCGAATGCCGAGGATTTCTATGCCGCAATCGGCTACGGCGGAATAATACTTACACGAATTCTGCCGAGAATAAAGGACGATTACAATAAGCTTTACAAGAGCGTAAAAATCGAAAAGCCGGAGGAAATCGAGGTAAAACCCGTAAACCGCGGCAGGTCGTCTGACGGTGTTATAGTTGACGGACTTGATGATTGTCTTATCAAGTTTTCAAAATGCTGTGCGCCCCTTCCGGGCGATGAAATCATCGGATTTATTACGCGCGGCAGAGGTGTTTCGATTCATAAAAGAGACTGCAATAATGTTCCGCGTGATATGGAAAACAACCCCGATGCGGGCAGATGGGTAAGCGCTCATTGGAGCGGCAATACAAAGCGTACCTCCTTTACTTCAACGCTTCGCATTATGGGAATTGACCGAGACGGTTTTCTTGCCGATGTTACGGTCACCCTTTTCAATATGCACATTTCTCTGCATAAGGTAAACGCTTTTGCTTCAAAAAGCGGCGATTCGGTGGTAGAGGTAACGGTAAGTGCGGAAAATCTCGAGCATTTGCGCAGTATAATAACCCACCTTGAAAAAATAAGGGGAGTTTTCAGCGTAGAAAGGTTGAATCAGTAATGAAAGCGGTAATTCAAAGGGTAACCGAAGCCTGCGTGACGGTTGACGGAAATATAAAAGGACAAATCGAGCAGGGCTTTCTTGTTTTGCTCGGCGTAAGCGAGGGCGATACCGAGGAAGAAAGCCGACTGCTTGCCAAAAAGGTAGCCAACCTGAGAATTTTCTGTGACAGCGAGGATAAAATGAATTTGTCCCTGCTCGATATTGGCGGGCAGGCGCTCGTAATATCAAATTTCACGCTCTGTGCAGATACAAAAAAGGGCAACCGTCCCTCATTTATTCAGGCGGCAGAGCCCGAAACGGCGAACAGCCTTTATGAGCTTTTTTGCGATGAACTGGAGCTTAACGGTGTAAAAACTGTTGAAAAGGGAGAATTCGGTGCCGATATGAAGGTGAGCCTGCTTAATGACGGACCCATAACCGTAATTCTGGATACCGATATTTGGAGGAAGAAAAATGGAATTTAAAACCCTCGTTTTAGGTTCAAATCAAACCAACTGCTATTTGCTGTGGGATAATAATTGTGCCGTGGTAATAGACCCCGCCGAGCCGGATTCCGAGCTTTTGCAGTTTTGTGAAAACAATAGGGATAAAAAATATAAATATATTTTGCTCACTCATTGCCATTTTGACCATATCGGCGGTTTGATTGAGGCAAAAAGAGCCCTTGATGCGCCGATTTTAATAGGTGAAAACGAGAGCGAGGGCTTGCAGACAAGCGATATAAACCTTTCGGGCAAATGGTGTGAAAGGGTTGTTACCGCACGACCTGACCGCACCCTTGCTGACGGTGAGGAAATCGACCTCGGCAACGAAAAAATTACCGTTATGGATACTCCCGGCCACACAAAGGGAAGCGTTTGCTATCTTTTAACCGACCGTATTTACAGCGGCGATACCCTTTTCAATTTGAGCGTAGGCAGATACGATTTGCCGACCTCGAGCGTAAGGGCGCTTCTCCGCTCCCTTAAAAAACTCGGTGCACTCGATTTCAATTATAAGATTTTTGCGGGGCACGGCGAGGAAACCACATTGTTCTACGAGAAAAAATACAACGAATTTTTCAGAAGGGTTTTAGATGAAATTAAGTAATTTTTGCAACGAAAGGTACAATTACGAGCTCGAAAAGCTCTGCAGATTGTTTTTGCCCTTTGAAAAAATCGAGGTTATAAAAGAAGAAGCGGATGACGATATATGCGGCCTTGTTAAATGGGTAAACGGCAGGGAAGAAAAGCAGGCGAAAGCCCGGCTTTGCGCATACGGGAAAACGGCGGAATATACCGCCGAAATCGAAAATCCGCAGGATAAACGCGAAATAGAAACCACCGTTTGTTTTGCACTTTATAAATGCTTCTGCGAAATTTTCGGATATAATATCGAATGGGGAATTCTTACGGGAATTCGTCCCGCCAAGCTGTTTTCTTCACTTTGCGGTTCCTTGGGCGAAGAAAAGGCAATAAAATATTTTAAGGAAAAATTCGGCGTAAGCGATGAAAAAATCGAGCTTTGCACCGCCACGGCAAAGGGCGAAAGGGATATTATCGAAAAATCAACCCGCGATGCATTCAGCCTTTATATTTCAATTCCGTTTTGTCCGTCGCGGTGTTCTTACTGCTCCTTTGTGTCCCATGCTGTCGATAAGGCGCAGAAGCTTATTCCCGAATACCTCGAAAAGCTATCCGAGGAGCTTCGGATAACGGCGCAGATTGCCCGCAGAAACGGATTAACACTCAAAACAATCTATATAGGCGGCGGAACTCCCACAACCCTTTCGGCAACACAGCTTGATTTTTTACTTGAAACGGTAAAACTCAATTTCGATACCGAAAACCTGCTTGAATACACCCTCGAAGCGGGAGGACCGGATACCATAACCGAAGAAAAACTCCGGGTTATAAAGAAATACGGGATTACCCGAATCAGCGTAAATCCGCAAACGATGAACGATAATGTTTTGCAGGTGATAGGAAGAAAGCATACCGCAAAGCAGACCGAAGAAGCCTTTTTTACGGCACGTAAGGTCGGCTTTGATAATATAAATATGGACCTTATCGCAGGGCTCCCCGAGGATACCCCCGAGAGCTTTGCCAATACGCTCGATAGGGTTATAGAGCTTGACCCCGAAAGTGTAACGGTTCATTCTCTTTCAATGAAAAGGGCTTCTTTTCTTACCAAAAAAGGGGAACTCCCCGATAATAAAACCGGTGCAGATGCCGCGGCTATGGTTAGCACAGCCTACAATAAGTTGTCAAACGCCGGCATTTTGCCATATTATATGTATAGGCAAAGCAAAACCGTTGGAAATCTCGAAAA
>JAGHTJ010000040.1 GCA_018065375.1 Candidatus Equinaster intestinalis
ATAGTGGTGGTGCCGATAATTTCTATCTTAATTACGGTTTCGAAGGTTAAAAAGGGTGACTTTGTTGTTGTAACCGATACGCTGGTGGCATCAAAAACAAGAACGAGCACAGCGGTAAGAATAGCAACAGCGCTTTTATTTAGGTTCGTATGGGCGAATCCGTACGAATTTCAGTTTGCCAATCACGGCAAATACTTTTTGGCGGATAAAGAGGTTTATACCTTTTCCGAGAAATATAAAATGAGCGATGATTCTTTTTATAATTCCTCGCATATTTCGGATAAATATTATTTGGTAATTTGCGGCAAAAGAATAATTCTGGCATATAATCAAAATCAGTTTGAAATGAATGAAGAACCTCATCGGGATTAACCGATGAGGTCTTTTCGTAAAAAGGCTTGACAAATTCGGTTTATTCGGGTAAACTAAAATTGAGGTTTATCCGAATAAACCATTTTTGAAGGAGGGAATACAAATGTCGGATTTAGAGCTCGGAGCCGTGCAGGAGCGGTTTGCCGATATAGTTTGGGCGAATGAGCCGCTGGGCTCGGGGGAGCTTGTAAAGCTTTGCGAAAGCCGGCTTAATTGGAAAAAGCCCACAACATATACCGTTTTGCGCAAGCTGTGCGAAAAGGGTATTCTTAAAAATGAGAATGGAATAGTTTCTTCGATGATTTCAAAAGAAGAATTTTATTCCGCCAAAAGCGAGCAGATAATAGAAGAATCCTTTAACGGCTCTTTGCCGTCTTTCATTGCGGCGTTTATTTCACATAAAAAGCTCACCGAAAGGGAAGCGGCGGAAATTCAAAAAATGATTGATGCCGTTAAACAGGGGGGCTCAAAATGACCACCGTTTTTTTAAAGCTTTTCAATTTAAGCGTTACGGCAAGCTGGCTAATACTTGCGGTTATTTTAGTAAGATTTGTTTTGAAAAAGGCTCCCAAATGGATAAATTGTCTCCTTTGGGGACTTGTTGCAATACGCCTAATATGTCCGGTTTCATTTAAAAGTGTTTTAAGCCTTATTCCGAGTAGTGAAACGGTTCCCGAAAATATCGAAATGATGAGTAACCCCGCCATTGAATCGGGTATCGGCATTGTGGATAAAACCGTAAATAATGCAATGGCGCAAAGCCTTGCGCCGGGCATCGGAGACAGCGCAAATCCCTTGCAGATTGTAATGCCTTTAATATCGGCAGTCTGGATTATAGGGGTCATAGCGCTTTTAGTCTATGCCGTTTTCAGCTTTTTGAAGCTCAAAAAAAGTGTTTCGGCGTCACTTCGCATTGAAGATAACATTATGGCTTGTGATGATATAAAATCACCCTTTATACTCGGAATTCTCAAGCCGGTGATTTATATTCCGTCTTCTATGGAAGCCGAAATGCGTGACTACGTTATTATCCACGAAAAGGCGCATATTAAAAGGCGTGACCATTGGTGGAAGCCACTCGGATACCTTTTGCTTGCGGTTTATTGGTTTAACCCGCTTTGTTGGGTGGCCTACAGTCTGCTTTGCCGTGATATTGAAATGGCGTGCGATGAAAAGGTAGTTTTAAATTTAAACGATAATGAGAGAGCCGATTATTCGCAGGCGCTTCTTGATTGCAGTTTTCCGCGCAGAAAAATTGCCGCCTGCCCACTCGCATTCGGGGAGGTTGGCGTAAAAAAGCGGATAAAAGCGGTGCTGAATTTTAAAAAACCGACATTTTGGATAATTTTAACAGCCGTTGTTTCCTGCGTACTCATTGTGCTTTGCTTTATGACCAATCCGTATTCGAAAATGAATGACCGGCTAAAAACCTCAATGGATATGGCGGTAGCGGAGCATAACCATTTTAAAATTGCCGAAAACGCTTTTATAACCTGCGATTATAATGTTCTGCGCATTTCGGAATCTGATAATAAAACCGCCGTTTATGCTACGGTGTTTTATGCAGAATATGTTTATGATGAACTCGGTCTGCATTCGGCAGGCGGTTCGTATACGCCGGCAGTAATTACCTTTGATACCCAAAAAGGCAGTGATGTGGCTTCTTACGAGGCAGTAGAATACTGGACCCCGCGAGACGGCACCTATTATGCGAAGGATATTTTTTCAAAATTCCCCGCATCGCTTTGGTTGACGGTTTTTTCCGATAACGATATTAAAAAATCGGAAGAAAAATGCAATACTGCCGCAAGGGAATATTACGGTTTGCCTGATGATGTAAAAATAGATAAATCCGGAAAAACTGCCGCAAAAGCAGAAGCCTCCGAGGCAAAAAATAGTTATCTTTCCTTTATGGAGGGAAACAGAGGCTTGCTTGAGGAAAACCAAACGGAAAAATGGGATATACCCGATTTCGGCAAGGACACCTTTCAGTATGAATACTTAATACGTGATTTGGATAATGATACTTTGCCGGAACTTATTGTTCAGATGAAAAATGACCCTGCGGGTTATAATGGAGTTTTTCATTATGAAAACGGCAAAATAGTCTGCTGGCAGAGCGATACTATCGAAATGAGTTGTCGGGATTATCCTCTTATAGACGGCACGATGGTACGGCAGTACGATTATAACGGAAGCAGTAGTTATACGATTTTTTGCTATAATTCCGATGGCAGCGCGCGTCAGCTTTTCACACTTTTCAAGCGGGAAGAATCGGTTTATGATGACGGCACGCCCTGCCCTTATTATGAAGCGGACGGCAAGGAAATAACTGCCACCGAATTCGGTAAGCTTTTAACCGAAAAAATAAGCGATAAATTGTTTTTACCGCAAGCTTGGAAAAGGATAGAAAACCGATAAGCTTAAAGACCGCACGAAAATCTATTGTGCGGTCTTTTTACTTGCTATAAATTTAAAAATATGTTATACTCATTTTAGGAGTGATAACAATGAAAAAAATCACGGCACTATTTTTGTGTGTTACGGTTTTATTTTCCTTAACGGCATGCTCAAAGGCGGAAAAGAGCCAAACGGTCTCGGAAGAAAGCGATACTGCTTCTGTATCTTCAAAAGGTGCTGATTCCGTGATACGTCCGGCGTCCGAAAACAAGGGAGCGGAAAATCTCGGCGAGCTTTTTATCGTAAATAAAAATGATGATTTTAAAATAAACGGCATTATATTGGTAGGCGCAAAGCATGTTGAAGAATACGGTGCGGATTTTAAGGTGGAGGACCTTGAATTTGCTACCGGCAAGCTCAATAAGGATTTTTACCTTGATGAATCCATAGAAATTTATATGGACGGCGAATACCTTTCGGGAAGCAAGCATTATGCCGAAATTTTCATTACAAAGCATAATGAAGATATAATGAATATGACCGCTTCAGATATGAAAGAAAAGGCGGTTTCGTTTAGCGGCGAATTGCTTTATATTACAGCGAGCAAGCAGTCGCTTGCACTTGAAGCAAATATCAGCAGTGAGAAAAATTCTCCCGGGCTTTACGATATAGTTTTCACGGCAGGAGATAGGGTTTGCTACTGTGTTACGGTAAATGTCAGTAAGAAATAAAATTTCCTCAAATGGCAAAAAATGTCATATTGAAAAAATTTGTTTTTTGTGTTAAAATAAGTTATAAGTATTTTGGAGGTTTCCTTTATGAAAATCAAACATTTGCTCCCGAAAATCCTTTCGGTTTTTATGGTGATGGTACTTACACTTTGCATCGTTCCTACTTTTGCATTGTCTGGCAGGGGTGATATTGTCCGGGCAGGCAGTGATTTGTCTTCGGTAAACTGCAGAGTTTTTAAAATGCCGAAGAACGCCGTAAGGCAGAGGCTTGATAATAATTCTGTCATATCGGCGCGCGCAGATAATCTTTCGGCATCTGCGGGAAAATTCAAGTATAACGGCTATTCGCACCTTAATTCGGTACAGAAGCATATTTACGATGAAATGGTTGCAGCCGCAAACAATCTTAATTCAGACCCGTTTCTTGTTATTGAAAACACAAAGGATATAGGAAGTATCGGAGATATAGAGCTTGTTTTTATGACCGTTATGGCGGACCGTCCCGAAATCTTCTGGCTCTCGGGATATCTCAGCATAGGTTACGATGAATATACCGATGGTTCGTATGATTTTTATATGGTTGTATCTTATACCATTTCGGATAAGAATGAGCTTGACACAAAGATTGCAACTTTAAATCAAAAGATAAAAACCATTACCGATGCGGTAAAAGGTATGACCGATTACGATAAGGAGCTTTATTTCCACGATTATCTTTGCAAGAACATAACCTTTAAGACTGATGACGGAGAATGCTTCACTTCCTACGGAGCGCTTATAAACGGTAGTTCGGTTTGCGAGGGCTATGCCGAATCAATGCAGCTGCTTCTTAATGCCTGCGATATAAACTGTGTAACGGTTCGCGGCACAAATTCCGATGGCGAGGGCCACATGTGGAATCTGGTTGAACTGCCGACCGGCTGGCATGAGCTTGATGTTACGTGGGATGATTATTACGGTAAAACCCGATACAATTATTTTAATATCAACAGCTCGGTAATGGAGCAAGACCATACAAGAAGTATTACTTATACCGAAGATAATATTCCCGATGATTTCGGTGAACATCTTGAATTCAATTTCTGCTCGCCGAGAGCAGAGCACGAGGCGGGTAACGGCGGCGGACTTTACGGAAACGCTTCCTGCCCGGGAAGTAACTGCGAAGGCTTAAAATTGAGTTTTTATCTTGATTCCACCGGTGAGCTTTTCTCCGAAACTTCGCTTACCAAGAGCGAAACAAGCTATCAGCATAAAAGATTGCCGGCAGGAAAGTATACCGTTAAGGTTTCAAAAACGGGTTATGTTGAGCGCAGTTATGATGTTTCTCTCGAAAATTCCGATTTGTCGCTTAATGTTCAGCTGAAACGAAAAGGAGATGTAACCGGAGACGGAAAGGCAAATAAATCTGATTTGGTTTTTCTTAAAGATCATGTAAATAGAATTGAAACCTTGAGCGGATATGATGAGCAAGTTATGGATCTTAATGGCGATAAGCGTGTAAACAAAAGTGATGTTGGTCTTTTAAAAGATCATATTAATCGCATAGAGTTACTCTGGTAAAATTTATAATCAGCGGACGGAATGTATTATTCCGTCCGCTTCTTAATACATATTAATTGTGTTTAATATGTGTTAAGGGTGAATACTATGGGCGAAATAATCGGTAATATAACAGATGCCGTTTACGACTTTGTGTGGGGAGCGCCTGCGCTGATGCTTATTGTCGGTGCGGGACTTTTTATTTCCCTTGCCACCGGTTTTTTTCAGCTTCGCCGCTTCGGTTTTTCTCTGAAAACCGTACTTGGAAAAATATTTCGGAAGGATAAAGGAAAGAATGGCGGAGTAACACCCTTTAGAGCCCTTTGTAC
>JAGHTJ010000115.1 GCA_018065375.1 Candidatus Equinaster intestinalis
GTATGATAATACCTGCGGCAGCGGTAAGGTCGTTATGGCGCTGGCATCGGTAATCATAGGCATAGCCGTGTTCTCGAAAATCCGCATTTTTAAGGACACAACCGCGGTAATCTGCGGAGCGCTTGTGTATTCACTTTGCTTAAACTATATCGCGCTTGTAGATAAAAACGGAATATATCTGAAACTCCTTAATGCTGTGCTGTTTGCGATTATTCTTATTTTCAACAATAAGGTAAAATCACTTACACGCTCGCTCTCAAACCGCAGAAAGGAGAGTGGGATAAATGCTTGAGCTTAAAAATATCTGCAAAACCTACAACCCCGGCACCGTTACCGAAATGTGCCTTTTCGATGACTTCAATTTAACCGTAAATACGGGTGAATTTGTGTCCGTTGTCGGCTCAAACGGCAGCGGAAAAACAAGTATGCTCAATATTATCTGCGGCAGTATTCCGCCCGATAGCGGTAAAGTGCTCGTTGATAATAAAGACATCGTAAAACTGCCCGAGCATAAAAGATATGCCAAAATCGGCAGAGTTTATCAAAATCCCGCTATGGGCAGCTGCCCGGATATGACAATTCTCGAAAATATGTCCCTTGCCGCCAATAAGGGCAGGCGATATGACCTTACAAAGTGTGTAACAAAGCATAATGTTGCGCAATTCAAGGAGAGCCTTGCAAGTCTCGGCTTGGGGCTTGAGGATAAGCTGAATATTAAAATGGGCGCTCTTTCGGGCGGTCAGCGCCAGGCTGTATCGCTGATTATGGCTACCATGACACCCATTGATTTTCTTATTCTCGATGAGCATACTGCGGCACTTGACCCACACACCGCCGATATCATAATGGAGCTTACCGATAAAATCGTTAAGGAGAAAAACCTTACCGCCGTAATGGTAACCCACAATCTCCGCTATGCTGTGGAATACGGCAGCAGGCTCCTTATGATGGATAAGGGCAATATCATTATGGATAAATCGGGCGAAGAAAAGCAGAATATCAAAATCGAAGACATACTCGATGTATTCAATAAAATCAGTATTGAATGCGGAAATTAAAACTAAAGGGCAAAGAAGATTATCTTTGCCCTTTTTTATGCTTGTAAACTTTTTTATGCTTGTAAAAAAGATAAAACAGTGATATACTATGATAAATAATTATGCCGTGAAAGGAAATTCTTATGCGATTTATTGAAGTTGATACATACGAAGAATTAAGTAAACAGGGTGCAGAAATTATCGCCCGGCAGATAATTTCAAAGCCAAACTGCGTTTTGGGCCTCGCAACCGGCTCTTCACCGGTAGGCCTTTATAAAGAGCTTATTAAAAAGTACGAGGCAGGCTCTCTCGATTTTTCCAAGGTTACCTCGGTTAATCTCGATGAATATAAGGGACTCTCAGGTGGTAACGATCAGAGCTACCGCTATTTTATGAATAACAATCTTTTTAATTTTGTAAACATAGATAAAGCGCGCACCTTCGTTCCCTGCGGAACAAGCGCCGATGCGGCGGCTGAGTGCAAAAAGTATGATGAAAATATCGAAAAGCTCGGCGGCATTGATTTACAGCTCCTCGGCATCGGGTTTGACGGTCATATCGGCTTTAACGAGCCCGACGATAAGTTTACCAAGGAAACCCACATTGTCGATTTGGATGAATCAACAATCAAGGCAAATGCGAGATTTTTCGAGAGCGAGGCGGATGTTCCGAGGCAGGCTCTCACAATGGGTATGGGCGGCATTATGAGCGCTAAAAAGGTGCTTTTAATAGCATCCGGCGAATCTAAAAGAGAAATCGTGGAAAAGGCTTTCTTCGGCCCCATAACTCCCAAAGTACCCGCATCAATTTTACAGCTTCACAATGATTTAACTGTTATATTCAGCAAAAACTGAATTTCGGAGGATTAGTATGGAAGAGCGTTTATTGGAAGTTTTAAGCAACTATGATATAGATGGTGAAATAACCGATGTAAAATCCTTCGGTAACGGTCATATTAACCGCACATATTATGTTGATGCTGCCAAGCCTTACCTTATGCAGAAAATCAACAATGTAGTTTTCCCGGATCCCGATAAGCTTATGGACAACTTTGTAGCGGTTACGGAGTATCTTAAAAAGATTATTGCGGCTGAGGGCGGCGACCCGATGACCGGCACCTTAACCGTTATAAAGACAAAGGACGGTAAAAATTATACAATAACCGAATCGGGCGAATATTACCGTTTGCTTTATTTTGTTAACGGTGTCAGTATTGAAATGACCGAAACCGATGAACAGCTTTTCAGTGTTGCCGCGGCTTTCGGTAAATTCCAGAACGACTTGGCAGACTATGACGCCTCCACTCTTTATGAGGTTATACCTAAATTCCATGATACCTTAAAGCGCTTTGCCGATTTAGAGCAGGCGATTGCCGAGAATAAAGCGGGCAGACTAAGCGAGGTTACCGCCGAAATCGAGTATGCAAGGAGTATGAAGGACCGCATAGGCGTTATCGTTAACGGTATTAAGGACGGCTCGGTGCCGCTCCGCGTTACCCATAACGATACAAAGCTCAACAATGTTCTTTTCGATGAAAAACTCGAAAAATGTATATGCGTTATCGACCTTGATACAGTTATGCCCGGCTCCTATCTTTATGATTACGGCGATGCTCTCCGCTTTGCAGGCTCTTCTGCGGCAGAGGATGAAAAAGATTTATCAAAAATCTATTTCGATATGAAAAAGTTCGAGGCGTTTACGGCGGGCTATCTCTCAAAGGTAAAAACAGTTCTGACACCAAAAGAAAAAGAGCTTTTGCCGTTTTCCGCAGAGCTTATGACCTATGAATGCGGTATAAGATTTTTAGCCGATTACCTTAACGGTGATACATATTTCAAAATCGGATATCCCGAGCATAATCTTGTTCGCGCCCGTTCGCAGTTTAAGCTTGCGCAGGATATTGATTCCAAGCTCGGCGAAATGGCAAAAATAGTAGAAAAATATTCAAAGTAGGGAATATTATGGCGGTAGTTTATAAAAATGCGAATGTAAACGGCACTGTTACCGATATTACCGTTGAAAACGGAAGGTTTGTCGGTATTGGCAAAACCGACTGTGAAGGCATTGATTTGCTCGGTAAAACGGTTTTTGCGGGGCTTATTGATGTTCATGCCCATGGCTGTATGAATATTGAGGCAAACTCGGGCAGAATTGATGAGCTTTCGCATTTTGAGGCCTGCCACGGTACAACATCGTGGCTGCCTACAACCGCTACCGTAGCATTGGAAACTATTTACGATGCGGTTAACCGCGATATATCTGAAATTAAGGGCGCCCATGTGCTCGGCTTTCACGCCGAAGGCCCTTATATAGCGGCTTCCCGCAAGGGCGCGCAGGATGAAAAGTATATCCGCAAGCCCGATATTAAAGAGTTCGAAACCCTGCCTAATATCAAAATGGTAACAGTAGCTCCCGAGGTGCCCGGTGCCCTCGAATTTATTAAAAACTGTAAAGCCGTTGTGGCGCTCGGACATACCGACAGCGATTATGATACCGCCGTAAAGGCTATCGAAAACGGTGCTGAATGCCTTACCCATACATTCAATGCAATGCCGCCAATGCTCCATAGAGCTCCCGGTGTTATCGGCGCGGCTGTCGAAAAGGGAATATATGCTCAGCTTATTTGCGATGGTCTACATGTTGCCCGTGGTGCTGTTTGGCTTTTATATAAAGCACTCGGTGCCGATAGGCTCGTTCTTATAAGCGATTCGGTGCAAACCGCAGGCCTGCCGGATGGCGATTATACATCGGGTGGGCTCCCCGTAAAGCTTCATAATAATGAGTGCAGATTACTCGACGGTACTTTGGCGGGCAGCTCGGCTTTTTTGCTTGACTGTGTTAAAAAAGCAATAGAATTCGGTATTCCCGAAAACGATGCTTTCAAAATGGCGAGCGAAACTCCGGCGGCACTGCTCGGGGTTAACAAAGGCAAAATAGAGCAAGGCTTTGATGCCGACTTTATAGTGCTCGATGATGATTACACATTGCTTTACACGGTAATTGACGGAGAAATTTATTATAAGAAATAACTTTTGCCCGGTGCATTTTGCATCGGGCTTTATTTTTTTGCGCTTAAAAGCCGAAAAATTTACCAATAATGTAAATATAGGGCAATTTTCCTTGACAATCGGGTATAAAA
>JAGHTJ010000041.1 GCA_018065375.1 Candidatus Equinaster intestinalis
AAAATGCAGTAATACTGCCGTATTACAAGGCTTTTTCACAAGCGAATGCGTAAATTTTGCCATCCAAAACCTTTTTCTCCCTAAGTGAGAGCGCCCAACAGCCCCGTTTTTTATTGCATAAGAAGATAAAAAGCAACCCGATTAAAATTTATTATACGGTTATTCGATTTTCACAACATTATCGGGGGATTTGAAAATGCAGTTACCGGGCACATACCCCCTCACAAAAGAAAGCGGATATGCCCTTGAATTTCTGCCCATTACGGTTGCGGGATTAAGCACACTGTTACAACCGACCTCAACACCATCCCCCACAATTGCACCGAATTTGCGAAGACCGGTTTTGATCTTTTCACCGTTAAACCGTACCGCTGTATCGGTTTTATCGCTTTTAACATTAGAAGTAAGCGCGCCTGCCCCCAAATGGGAGCGGTAGCCGAGCACCGAATCGCCCACATAGTTATAATGCGGCACCTGAACATTATCGAATATTATGCAGTTTTTAAGTTCGGTAGAGTTTCCGATTACACAGTTTTCACCGATTAAGGCACTGCCCCGTATGAAGGCGCATTGCCGCACCTCGGTGCCCTTACCTATAATGCAGGGGGCTCCTACCGAAGCGGTTTTTGCAATTTTTACATCCTTTGCCACGAATACCTGCGGTGAAATCTCGGTGTATTCACCCTTTGGCAGGCTTTTTTGAAGCCGCAAAATATACTCCTTTATTTCGGGCAATATCTCCCACGGGTATTCCGACTTTTCGAGCAACTCTCTCGCAAGGGTGTGGGATAAATCAAGCAAATTTTCTGTTTTCAGCTCTTTATACATTATTACTCCGCATATCCTTTCGAAATTATCATTTCGGCAACCGTTTCAACATACTGTTTACACTGTTCGGTGTTATCGCCCTCGCACATGATTCTGATTACCGGCTCGGTGCCGCTTTTTCTCAAAAGTATTCTGCCGTTTTCAGCAAGCTCTTTTGAGATTTCATCAATTTTTGCGGAAATATCGCCATCACTCATAACGGCATCCTTACTTAACACCCGAACATTTTTAAGCACCTGCGGTAAAATTTTTACGGGAGCGGCAAGCGTACCGAGGGTTGATTTTTTATCGAGCACCTCTTCAAGCAGCATAATGGCAGTTAAGATACCGTCTCCGGTGGTGGCATATTTTGCCAGAATGATATGCCCCGACTGTTCGCCGCCGAGGGAATATCCGTTTTTAACCATCTCTTCCCAAACATAACGGTCGCCCACTGCCGCCTGCACAGTGTTTATCCCTGCCTCTTTAAGCGCCTTGAAAAGTCCTGCATTTGACATTACTGTGGGGACTACCGTGTTGCCCTGCAAATTATTGTACCCTTTAAGGCGGTTGGCAAGTATATATAAAATGTGGTCACCGTTTACCTCGTTGCCGTTTTCATCAACCGCTATACAGCGGTCGGCATCGCCGTCAAATGCAAATCCGATATCGAGTTTTTCTTTTTTTACAAGCTCTTTTAAGGCGGAAATATGAGTAGATCCGATATCCCGGTTGATGTTTCTGCCGTTCGGGGAATTGCCTATAACATAGGTTTTGGCACCCAGAGCCTCGAAAACGGCGGGAGCTATCATCCAGGATGCACCGTTTGCACAGTCAAGCCCCACACGAACATCTCTGTAGGAATGCGCCGCAAGGGAAATAAGATAACCGATATAGCGGTTTCTGCCGGCAACATGGTCAACTATTGTTCCGATATTTTCCTGTTTTGCAAAGGGAATATCGCCGCCGGGAAAACCGAATTTTTCTGTATCGCCGTCAATATAATCTTCTATTAAGGATAAAACCTCATCGTTCATCTTTTCTCCGGCGGAGTTTACAAGCTTTATGCCGTTATCCGAATATGGGTTATGGGAAGCCGAAATCATAACGCCGCAATCAAACCCATCGTGCCTTGTAACGAAGGAAACGCTTGGCGTTGTTGTTACATGAAGAATATAGGCATCAGCACCCGAAGCGGTAAGTCCGGAAGCGATGGCATATTCGAGAGTATAGCTTGAAAGACGGGTATCCTTACCGATAACGATTTTCGGGCGGTAATTTATTTCACGCTGACCGGAAAGTGCAGATGTAAAATACCATCCCAAAAATCTGCCTATTTTATAAGCCTGCAGTGAATTAAGGTCTTTTCCGGTTTCTCCGCGAAAACCGTCAGTTCCGAAATATCTGCATACCTTTTTCTTAATATTTTCCGAAGCATCGCCGTTATTTATCGGAATATTTACCGTTTCATCTGCCATATCACTCATGCTTACTCCGAAAAGCTTGCAAAAAAGAAGCAGTGTGTCTATTCGCGGGGCCGCCTGATCCATTTCCCACTTTGAAACAGACTGGCGGGAAACATTGAGTTTATTGGAAAGCTCTTCCTGTGAGAGCTTTGCACCTGTACGGATAATGGCTATTTTTTCGCCGATTGTCATTTATAAATACCTCCGTTTGCCGCAAAAGGCAACAAATATTTACTTAAACTCCATTATATCCCATTATAAATAAATTTCAACCAAGTAAAATTGGAACTTTTTCGCAACCTGAGGTTGCGTATGTGCTTATTACCTTTTATAATTCTACTCACAGTAGGTTGATATTATTCTGCAATTATGATACCTTTATAAGGGTGATGAATATGAACAACTACATTACGGGGGCTATGATTAAAAGGCTGCGGGAAGAAAAAGGGCTTACGCAAAGCGCGCTTGCCGATTTACTGGGGGTGAGCGGCAAGGCCGTTTCGAAATGGGAAACGGGCAAGGGCTACCCCGATATTTCGCTTATTGAGCCGATAGCGAAAATACTCGGCATATCGGTTATTGAGCTTATGGCAGGAAACGAAACAAAAAATCTCAACCGCTCGTTTAATATGAAAAGAATTAAAATTTATGTCTGCCCCGTTTGCGGAAACATAATAACCGCTGTGGGCGATGTGGTGGTAAGCTGCTGCGGAATTACCCTGCCCTGTTTGGAGCCGGAAGAAGCGGACGGGGAGCACTTGCTTATTGTAAGCGACAGCGAGGACGAATATTATGTGACACTAAACCACGAGATGAGCAAGGAACATTATATTTCCTTTATTATAGCGGTTAAGGACGACCGCGCGGACATTTATAAGCTCTACCCCGAAAGTGCGGCAGAGGCAAGATTTAAGAAAAATAAAACAGAGTATTTTTACTTTTACTGCAAAAAGCACGGGTTATTTAAGCAAAAAATATAAGAGCCTAACGCCGCGTGTTCTTAAGGACAGTGTTGTTTCTCGCTATAATTTTTTCGATATGTTTGTTTCAAACCGCCACAGGCGTCAGCCTTGCGGCGGTTTTTCAACTTTCATCTCGAAAAAATTCTATGCTTACGAAACTGCGCAGGCACCTTAAAATACAAGTTTCAGATGCAGAATGCGAAA
>JAGHTJ010000049.1 GCA_018065375.1 Candidatus Equinaster intestinalis
TGGTACAGAAGGTTTCGCAGGCAACGCGGGCGTTTTCGTCCTGCTTTAAAATTGCATCAAGTATGGCATCTGAAATACCATCGCAGACCTTATCGGGATGACCCTCTGTAACTGATTCTGATGTAAAAAGCATTTTTGACATTTTAATATCCTCCAAAAAAATAACCGCTCCCAAAAGAAGCGGTATAAATGACCTCATCTCTCGGTTAAACCGCAGGATTTAGCACCTTGTAAAAACAGGTTGCCGGACTTCACAGGGCCTGTACCCTCCGTCACTCTTGATAAGGAAATATTAAGATTTCGTTTAGTATTATAAAACCTTTGCCGAAATTTGTCAAGAATTATCTTTTCTTTTTTAATATCGGTGAAAGTTTTTTATAAATAAGGAAGCAAATAATCGCATCAACCATACCTTTTACAAAATTAAAGGGCATATTGAATATCACGAGCGCTTCAAAAAGGTTATCAACCGAAGGCAATATTGCCTGATACATACCGAGTATTGCCTCTTTCGGCAGTAAAATTTCGGCGTATATCGGATAGATTATAAAATAATTCACAAGTACACTCATTACCGCCATTGCCGCAGAGCCTGATACAGACGCTACAAGGGCTCCCTTGCGGGTTTTCTTATACTTATAGATAATTCCCGCCGGAACGGTAAAACAAACTCCAAGCAGGAAATTTGCAAGCTCTCCTACCCCTGCAGTTGAGGTAATGAAAAGGTGAAGAAGATTTTTGATGAGACATACCGCCGCACCGTATAGCGGACCGAAAGCAAATGCCGTAATGAGTGCGGGAAGCTCTGAAAAATCAAATTTGATAAATGGCGGCATTATAAAGGAAACCGGAAATTCGAGAAGCATAAGAACAAGAGAAACCGCTCCCATAATAGCCGTTACGCAAAGCGCGCGCAAATTTATCTTTTTCATTTTTCCACCTCATTTCAACTCTATTATATTATCACAGGAGCACCCATATTTCAACATAAAAATTAAAACGGCTACACCGTAACCGTTTTAAAATAGTAAAAAGCAAAAATAATTGCAAGATGCAGTATGATGATAAGCGGCAGACCTATCATAAAACGCTTATGCTTGGTTTTATGGCGAATAAGAAGCATTGTAATATACATTGCCGCCGCTCCGCCGAGAAAAGACAGTATAAAAAGCGTTTTTTCGCTGACACGACTTTTATGCTTTATTGCACGCCTTTTATCCGCAATGCAAACCACCGCGGATAAAAAGCTGATAACCGCAAAATAAATCAGAAAATACTGCATATTAAAGGCTCTTGCCGCCGTCAATATAAATGCTCTGACCGGTAACATATCTTGCCGCATCCGAACAGAGAAGACTTACCATACCCGCGCAGTCCTCCGGCTCGCCGTAGAAACCTACGGGGATAAGAGAAGCTACCTTTTTAGCATACTCGGGGTCGGAAAGTGCTTCAACGTTTCTATCGGTGTAGATTACTCCGGGAGCAACGTTATTTACGGTGATACCGTCTTTTGCGAGCTGAAGAGCGAGTGACTGAACCATATTGGTCTGTGCCGCTTTACTTGCCGAATATACGAGCATATCCGGGTGAGGTTTAGCCTCCTGCACAGAGCCGATGGTTACTACCCTGCCCCAGCCCTTTTCTTTCATATAGGGAACTGCCTGCTGAATAAGCACCAGCGAAGAAACGAAATTGCAGTTGAGCTGTTCTTCGGCATCCTGCGTGGTGATTTCATCCCACTTTTTCTTATACTGAACCGAAGCGTTGAGAATAAGAGCATCTACGGGTCCGATTTTTGAGAAAAGCTCCTTTGTTTCGTTAAGGTCGATAAGGTTTGCCTTTACAACCTGCGCTTTTCCGCCTTCTTTTTCAATGATTTCCTTAACCTCTTCAGCCTTGGAAATATTGCCGGCGCAGTGTACGATAACCTCGTAACCGTCACGCGCAAGCGAGATTGCTATTGCTCTGCCTATACCTCTTGAAGAGCCGGTAACAAGGGCTCTTTTACCGTTTGATTTTATCATTTTTTTCACCTATTAGAGTGCAGACTGTGTATCATTGGGGTCTCCGTTGATAGCAAGGTCGTATTCCTGCGACCAATCGAGACCTCTGTATTCAGCAGCTCTGTCATCAGTTTCTATGAATTCCATAAGCAAATCGAGCATTTCTTTAGTCCAGGTATTACGGTCGATTTGCGCAGTTGTGAACTTATTAAGCGTAATCATTTCAAAACCGAACAGGTCTTTAACCTGGGTTTTTGCCGCTCCGCCTACAACCTCTTCTACAAGGTGAGCCGGTATGAAAAGTACGCCGCCGCCTGCACCGAATACTACATCGCCCGGCAGACAGATTGCCTTACCGATACGGGTAGGAGTATTATAATCGGTGATTATGAATTCGCGAATAGGTGTGGGGTCGATACCGCGGTAATAAACCTGGGTGTTTTCAACCTTTTTCATCTGCTCGGTATCTCTGATACCTCCCCAGATTACTGCGCCGCCGTTTACATTCTTGGCTTTATTTTTGAGAGCGGTGGTAAGGTTTCCGCCGAGATATGTACCCTTATAAATCTTATCGTACATATCAATAACCGGAACATCGTATTCCATAAGGTTATCAATTACCCACTGGTTATAAGTACCGGTTCTGCCTTCGTTTCTGCCTACCTCTTTTACAACCTCGTCCAAATCGGGACGGAAGGGACAATAGGTGGCGGTAACGGCTCTGCCGATAAGCTTTCTGCCGTCATCATGAAGAATTTGAAGTCTGCCTTCGAACTGACTTTCATAGCCCTTTACGAAAATCGGCTTCCAAACCTCCTCTAAAGTAAGGTTCTTAAGAGCCTTTAAGTATTTAACATCAACCTTCGGTCTACCGTCAGGCAAACGCTCGCCCTTCCATTGCGGAGTTAAGGCAATAATATCTTCTTTACTGTTGAAACGCATTTAAAATTCCCCCAAATAAATTAGCTCCAAATTCTGTCATTTGAGAACTCTTTATCCCAAGCAGATGTATCTTCCCACATACCCGGGATATTTTCGTTGATATGTTCTTTAATAAGGTCTTCATTAAGTCCGTCAATACCGAGGCCGGGCTTATCGGGAACTTTAATAAATCCGTTTTCAAAGAGCGGGTTCGGAATTCCCTTAACTATATCGCTCCACCACGGAACATCTACCGAGTGGAATTCGAGAGCCAATACGTTATGCATTGCCGCCGCAGTATGAACAGCCGCCATGCAGGCAACCGGGCTTTCAGCCATGTGGATAGCAACTGCTACGCCGTTTTCATCGGCAATATCAGCAATCTTTTTAAGCTCCAAAGCGCCGCCGCAAGTAAGTATATCGGGGTGAATTACCGAAACGCCGCCTGCTTTAATAA
The DNA here is from genome assembly GCA_018065375.1 of Candidatus Equinaster intestinalis. The sequence continues at coordinate 3,382 of JAGHTJ010000049.1, forward strand.
GGGTTTCAAAGCCTTCCTTAAGGTAAATATCCTCACCGGTACAAATCGGAATGGTGGTTGAATTCTTAAGGCGTACATACTGGTCTGTATACATCCAGGGAACCATATCTTCAATCCATGCAAGGTTGTAGGGCTCCATACGGCGGGCAAATCTGATACAGTCTTCAACGCAGATATGACCGAAATGGTCGATAGCCAGCGGAACCTCATATCCGATAACCTCACGAACCTCTTTTACGTAGTTTTCGAGGAAATCAAGACCCTTTTCGGTAAGATGAATACCGGTAAAGGGATGAGCTGTTGTAACTATTGAATAGCTCTTCTGATGCTTAACCATATCGGCTGTAACGCTTCCGCCCTGAACATTGAGAATATGAGAAGCATACTTCTTCATATCGTCAATAAATCCGAGAGGTGCATTAAGGGTGCCGGGTTCATCAAGCAAAAGACCGATACCAAGGTCCATTTTAAGGAAAGTGAAGCCCATTTCCATACGTTTTTTAAGAGCAAGGCCCATATCGTGGCCGGTATGCTTACCGTCAACATCGGTATCACAGTAAACGCGGATTTCGTCTCTGAACTTACCGCCCAGGAGCTGATAGAGCGGAACACCGTATGCCTTACCGGCAAGGTCCCACAGCGCAATTTCTACGCCGCAAACACCGCCCGCCTGACGCGAGGGACCGCCGAACTGTTTGATTTTGTGGAAAATCTTATCC
>JAGHTJ010000028.1 GCA_018065375.1 Candidatus Equinaster intestinalis
TCTTTACGACGCCGTAAAAATCACTGTGGCAAGCGGTATTACAACTATCGGCAGCTATGCCTTTAATTGCCCCGGCGGCACAACGAAAATCACTTTCGATATGGCTGATTCGGTTAAAACAATAAAGGCAAATTCGATAAATCTCAATATGCAGTCCATTACTCTCGGTAAGGGAGTTGAGCGCATTGAGGAGAAAATTACGGGTAAAAATATGACGGGCATTTACCTGCCGAAAACCTTAAAATATTTCGGCGGCTTGGGCTCAAGCTGGAAAACCGACACCGTTATTTACTTTGAGGGCACGAAAGAGCAGTTTTTGAATATTCAAACAAGGTATTATAATAAAACCACCACACTTAATAATTTATTCGATTCGGTGTATAAAAACGGGCGCACCTCACCTTATTGCCAGGTGTTTGTAAACTGCAAGAAGATTTTTGATACAACCGAGAAATATAACACCATGGAGGGCAGATAAATGTTCGAAAAGTTATATAACAATCGCAAAAAGATAACTCTGATTTTGGGCGGAATATTTGCGGCGCTGCTGATTCTTTTCGCCGTATTCGGGAATAATACCGATAAAATAATAAATTTGGTTTTGGCGATTTTGTTGCCGGTTATCTTTTTCGGCTTTATTAAACTGCTATTTAGAATACTGCGCGTTAACGCAAGCGAAAAGGTAATGAGCTTTTTTAAGTGGTTTTTCCTTATCGGCTCGTCTCTTGGAATGCTCATTTTTATATTGAAGTTTATTATGGCTTTCCCAAATGGCTTTGAACCCACTGTTTGCGGCACTTTCGGTGTTATAGCCGCTGTTGCTTACGATAAAAAGCCGTAGATTTATATTATTTTTGTATGTTATCGGCTCGCCGATAATAAATATTTTTTAGGAGATTGCTTTTTGAAAAACAACTCAACGGAGATTGCGGCATAACCGGGAGGTTTTGCGCAATCAAACAAAACCTCCCGCGTAATGCATTGAAGGTCAACAATTTTCAGGAGGAAAAATAATGAATAAAAATGACTGTATCATTCGTTTGGAAACAGAAAAAGATTATAGGAAAACCGAAAACCTTGTTCGCGAGGCGTTCTGGAACATTTACCGCCCCGGCTGCAGTGAGCATTATGTACTGCATACTTTAAGGTCAGACCCCGATTTCGTAAAGGAACTTGATTTCGTTATGGAGACAGGCGGTATACTTATCGGGTAGAATATGTTTATGAGAACGGTAATTCGCGCCGATAACGGCGAAACCGTACCCGTTTTAACAATGGGGCCCATAGGCATTTTACCCGAGCTTAAGCGAAAAGGCTACGGCAAAAGATTGCTCGATTACTCTTTGCAAAAAGCCGCCGAGCTTGGCTTTGGCGCGGTTTTGTTTGAGGGGAATATCAAGTTCTACGGCAAGAGCGGTTTTGATTATGCCTCAAATTTCGGCATCAGATACCACGATTTGCCCGAGGACGCCGATGCATCCTTTTTTCTTTGCAAAGAGCTTATTCCGGGGTACCTTGCCGGCATCACCGGAGTTTACGAGACACCGGCAGGCTACTATGTAACAGAAGCCGATGTAGAGCAATTCGATAAAGATTTTCCGCCCAAGGTAAAGCTTAAATTACCGGGTCAGCTGTTCGGATGAGTGAAAACGAAGGAGCCGATTAATTTCGGCTCCTTTGGAAAAATTATATTGGAGATAAATTATGAAAACATTATGCGTTTATTCAACAAGAACTCGCATTACCGAGGCGGTGGCGCGCAAAATTGCCGATGCCGCCGGGGCGGAACTGCTTTATATTACCGACGGTAAGGACAGAAGCGGCTTTTTCGGCTATATTGCCGCCGCAATATCGGGGCTTAAAAAAGATTTGCCCGAGCTTTTGCCCTATAAAACCGAATTTCCGATAGAGGAATATGATAGAATTATCTTTGCTTCTCCCATTTGGTGCGAAGATATTTCTCCCATAATAAGAGCATTTTTGAAACAAAACGCCGATAAATTAAAGGGCGAGATTTTTGCCGCCGTAACCCATATGTCGAATATTGATTACGCCCAAAAAATTAAAAAAGCTTTCGGTGAAGCTGTAAAATATGTTTCGGTTAAAACGCATAAAAACGATTTTACCGCGCAAATCGAAGAATTTTGCAATAAATATTTCAACTGAAAAAACGCTTGCCACAGGCAAGCGTTTTATATTTTAACAAATTCAATTTTTTCAATATTCTGTTCAAAATCACTTTGAGATTCAATAACAGAAATATATTCTTTGAACACCTTATGCAATTTCTCGTCAATCGACTTGATTTCCTTTATTACCTCCGGCTCGCTTGTGGCATAATGAACGGTTAATGTGGCGGGCGGAGTGCCGGTGATGTTTTTAATTGCGCCGTGGCATTTATAACACATTTTCTGCGTTTTAGACCAGCGGCTGTCATCCTTGGTGTAATCAAAGCAAAGATTTCGGTCGGCGGTTATATCAAGCTCGTCAGCCAACTTTACCAGAGCCGCAAGATAGGGCAGGCGCACTGTGTTTCCGTTTTCGAGCTTGTATTCGGGGTTAAACTCGTTTTTATCGAGCAGGTCCATTTTTCTGTGGCCGCGGGCTATCTGGCAAATGCAGTAGCAGTGCCCGTCACTCGGTATTTCAAAAAGATTTTTGTATTTTTTAATAAATTCTGCGCTTAATTCCTGGTGGAATGAGCGGCAGACTTCTTTAACCGTAACAACAATGTGATTCTGCTCATAGGCGGCATAGCCTTTTAACTTATATTTGAACTCTTCAAAATCGTGCACCGATATACCCATACCGATATCGTGCAGACTCGCACCCATTAAAAGAATATAAATTTCATCGGCGTTGAGCTTATAAATATTATCGTAACCGCCCAAAAGATTGCAGTAGTTTATAACCTGCTCCGAGTGGCCGAATGTATGATTTGTAAAAAACGGGAATATTGCTTTGTAGTTTTCAAGCAGCCTGTCCATTGCAAAAACGCTGTTGGAATAAAGTGTGTGCAGCTCGGGGTTAATTTCTTTAAGCCGCTTTTCGAGCAAATAGTCATATGAAGAAATGCTTTTTTGCGCTTCCACTTTTTCCACCCCCAACAACAAAAAAACTGCCGCATTAAGCGGCAGGCGATTTTGCATAATAATCTATGCCATTAATGGCATAACGCATAATCTTGACAGCATCTCTGTACCGCTTAAAGATTTACTTTAGATATCATAACACAACATTTTGTGTTTGTAAAGTGGTTTTTTGAATTTTTTTCGAAAATATACCGTTATATCTACTTGACTTTACGGCTGAATATTGCTAAAATAAACTAAAGTAATATTGGAGGAGAATTTTTATGGCTAAGGTTAAATGGACTGATAACGGTTGGACTACTTTACAGGAAGCAAACGAAAGAAAGCATCTGCTCGAAATTGTTTGCAAAACCGAAAACGGAAATGTTACCGAGGTTCGCATTCGCCACTCTCACGGCGAGGAGGTTAAGCCTCAGATTTTGCTTAACGGTGAAAATGCTTTGCCTATGGCGATTAAAGAATTTCATAAGCATTTTGACAGTGACGATTTCGAAATTATCGAATAATTCTAAGCGGTGGGTTGCCACCGCTTTTATCTTGCTTGACTGTGCCGGACACACAGTGTATAATTTATAAAAGAAGGTGAGAATATGTTGGTTACGCCCGAAAACTATGAAGAAAAGCGCAAAGAGCTGCTTGCGGCAAACTCCAATCTTTTGGCTGTGGTAGCGCAGGAAAATGAGCTGCGGCTCGATAAATATCTCGATAAGTTAAAAGCCGAATTTAAGACCGAATGCGGCGGAGAAATCGACTATTCCGTTCCCGTTCTTACAGATAAAAAAATCACGAACAGCCGCCTTTATGCTTTTTGCTCAAAAATGCCGAAGGGCGCAGACCTCCATGTTCACGATATGGCGCTTTTGCCCTCAAAAGAACTTGTTGAGCTGCTTATAAAGCGCCCCGAATTTTGCATAAATACCGATAGAAAAAATTATGACCTGATAACCGTTCCCGAAGCCGAAACAGTAAAACCCGGTTATATGCGCTTTTATGAGGCGATTGAAAGCGGCTATTATACTAAGGACGAGGTTGTTTTTAATTGGACAGCGCCCAGTGTAAAAAATTCCGGCAAAGGTATCTGGGACTATTTTGAGGAGCTTTTTGAGCGCCACGCTTATCTTTCGAGCAACCCCGATTTTGCGGCATTTTATTATGATTACACATTCCGCTATTATTGCCGCCACGGCATAATGCATGTTGAAATACATATTATGCTTACCGACAGTATCGAGGAAAGCGCAGAATATGTTAAGGTTATGCGGCAGGCTTATTATAATGTTAAAAAAGATTACCCGTATTTCACCGTTCGCATAATCGGTGCGGGTGTAAAAGCCGATAATGATAACATTGATTTTACCAAAAAGTGTTTTCTTAATGCCTCTTTCGTTCAGGAAACGGTTAAGGACGAAAGCAACCCTGACAATATAACCAACTTTGTAATCGGCTTTGACCTTGTTAATGAGGAAGATAAGAGTCTGCCGCTTTCGGCATTTGCGCCAATGCTTCTTAAGGTAAAAAAACAGTACCCCGAAATGAAGCTTTATATTCACGGCGGCGAGAGTCTGGATGCGAGCAACGAAAACCTTATTGATGCATATCTGCTCGGTGTTTCCCGCGTTGGCCACGGGCTTAATCTTTACAGATACCCTGATTTGCACGCAAGGTTTGTTGAGGCGGAAATTTGCCTTGAAATCTGCCCGATAAGCAATCAGGTTTTGGGCTATGCCAAGGATATCCGCAATCACCCCGCAACCGAGTATTTGCGCACAGGTATGGCTATGGCGCTTTGTTCGGACGACCCGACTTATATGGAAAACGAAACCTTAACGGACGATTTCTTTGCGGGTGTTATCGGTTGGAATTTATCTGTTGCCGATTTGAAACAGCTCGGCATAAATTCCATTATGTACAGCGGACTTGACGATGAAAGCAAATTTGCGTCACTTCGCGCTTACCATAAGCAGTGGAACAACTTTGTTGAAAGCAGCTTAGAAAATATTGACAAAGGTTTGGAATAAAGTTATAATTAACTCAGAAATCTATTTTAGGAGATGTCGTTATGGGACTTTTCAGTAAAAAAAGAATCGAAGGCGAATGGGTTAACGAGGGTTGGACTACCGTTCAGCAGGCTAATCCCGAGCGCCATATTCTCGAAATCGTTTGCCGTACCGAAAACGGTATGGTAGTTGAGGTTCGCACTCGTCACAGCCATGGCGAAGAAGCTCAAGGTATCGTTACTGTTGACGGTAAGGATGTTCTGCCGCTTAGCATAAAGGAATTTACCGCACTTTATGAAAAGGGCAAAATGGAAATTAAATAATTCTCAAAAAGCCGCCATTGGCGGCTTTTATGATATTGAGGAGTTGCAAAGTTATGAAATTAGCTTCAATTATTTCGGATGGTGCAGTTTTTCAGCGAGGTCAGAAGATAGCGGTTTTCGGCGAAGGCACAGGCGAATTTTCCGCAAAGTTTTTGGGTGAGGAAAGAAGTGTTACCGCAAACGGTAAATTCTGCGTTGAGTTTTCCGCGCACGAAGCCGGCGGACCTTACGAAATGTATGTAAATCTTGCGGGCGAAGAAAAGATTATTAAGGACATTATGATAGGTGAGGTAATTTTGCTCGCAGGTCAGTCCAATCCCGAGCTTACCATTGCCGATACATTTGATAAGGATACCGAATTTTTGCGCAATCATAATGTAAGATTTTATATGCAAACCCGCCCGCATCAGGATAATCACGGCAGCGAGCTCTATCCCGAGCGCTGTATTTTTAACGAAAACTGGAGCGAGCTTAAAGAAAACGAGGCGCGTTCCTGGTCGGCAATAGCGCTCCATACCGCTCTTTATTTCGAGAAAAAACTCGGCGTTGCCGTAGGCGTTGTTGCGGCTTATAAGGGATCTACCATTATTCAGTCCTTTTTAAGCGAAAAATCACTCGGAAATTTCGAAATTGAAATTTCAAAAATGCGGGAATATCCGCTGTTTTTCCTTTGGAATAAAGATTCCTGTATATATCACTATGTTATTGAAAAACTGATTCCTTATCAGTTCGGCAGTGTTATCTGGTATCAGGGTGAAAGCAACCGCACCCTTTATGAAGCCGCGTTTTATGATAAAATGCTCGAAACACTTATTGCCGATTGGCGAGTTTATTTCCAAAAGCCCGATTTGCCCTTTGCGATAGTTGAAATCAACGATTTCCCCGAGCCGTGTGAGGATGGCGTAAAAGCTATTCAAGAGGCGCTCGGCAGGGCAGTAGCGGCTACCGAAAATACCGAGCTTGTAGTTATAAAAGACCTCGGCGAGCACGCGCTTATTCACCCGAGAAACAAAAGAGAGGTAAGCGAAAGAATTTGCGCCGCTCTTGAAAAACTTTGTGAGAGATTTAATGTATGACCGATTTGTGGCAGTATCTTAAATCGGCAGATAAACCGATTTTGCTTTACGGCACAGGTAACGGCGCCGATAAAATACTTAATGAGCTTCAAAAGTTAAACATTCCCGTCCGCGGCGTTTTCGCTTCAGACGGGTTTGTTCGCAATCGCGATTTTCGCGGCTACCATGTTTTGAGCTTTGAAGAAGCGCAAAAGCAGTTCGGTGATATGATAGCTCTTGTGTCTTTCGGCACTCAGCTGCCCGAGGTTATCGGTAATATTAAGCGCATTTCCGCTCTTTGCGAGGTTTATGCGCCCGATGTGCCCGTTATAGAAGACGGCGAAATTTTTAATTCTTCTTATTACGAAAAGCATAAAACCGAAATCGAAACGGCAAGAGAAATCCTTGCGGATGAGCAGTCAGTAAAAGTTTTCGATAGCATTATAAGCTATAAGCTA
>JAGHTJ010000081.1 GCA_018065375.1 Candidatus Equinaster intestinalis
TATATGCAGTTTTTAGGGCATTGTCAAGTGTTTTTCTGCATATTTTTGCATTATTTATGAATAAAATCTCCCATTTTATGCAAAAATGGGAGATTTTTCGGAAATTTACTGTTTTTTACTTGAAATTATCTCCTGCGCCAATGCTTCGGGAACCTGCTCATATCTCTCAAAATCGAGGGTAAAGGTTGCTCTGCCCTGGGTTATTGAACGCATTGCCGTTGAGAAATCGTGGGTTTCGCTTATCGGAATTTCGCTTAAGATTTCCTGCATTTTATCCTCGGTGGGATTCATTCCTATTACCCTGCCGCGGCGCTTATTTATTTCGCCGATAACGTCTCCGAGGGTTTCGTCTGCGGTAATGACCTTAAGTGTTCCGATAGGCTCCAAAAGCACGGGGGACGCCTGGGGTATACCGTCCTTAAACGCGAGGCTCGCCGCCGTTTTAAATGACATTTCCGAAGAGTCTACCGGGTGATACGAGCCGTCCACCAATGTAGCCTTTACGCCTACCATCGGATAGCCTGCAAGAACGCCCGACTTAACACTTTCGCGAAGTCCCTTTTCTACTGCCGGGAAGAAGTTTTTGGGAACGGCTCCGCCGAATACCTTTTCTTCAAATATCAATTCTTCGCTGTCGGTCGGTTCAAATTCTATCCAGACATCGCCGAACTGACCGTGGCCGCCCGACTGCTTTTTATATCAGCCCTGAACCTTTACCGATTTTCTTATCGTTTCTCTGTATGCAACGCTCGGCGCCTTAAGAACAATGCTTACACCGAATTTCTGTTTGAGCTTTGAAACGATAACGTCTATATGCTGTTCACCGAGGGCAGAAAGTATCTGCTCGTGGGTTTCTTCATCATAGGAAACCTTGATTGTGAGGTCCTCCTCGGCAAGACGGTTAAGACCCGAAGCAATTTTTTCTTCATCGCCCTTATTTTCGGGATAAACGGCGCGGGAGAATGTGGGATTCGGGAAATCTATGAATTTAACCTCTATATCACGCTCTGCGGATAAAGTATCGCCGGTGTTTACATTGCCGAGCTTTGCCGAAACGCCTATATCACCTGCAACAATTTCGGTTGCGTCCTCCTGCTTTGCCGCCTTTTGATATGAAACCTTACCGAGCTTGATTTCTTCGCCGCTTCTCTGATTATAAAGCTTGGTATCACCCGAAATTTTGCCCGAAATCACCTTATAGAATGAAAGCTTACCTACAAAGGCATCTGCAACGGTTTTGAAAACTATCAAAAGGGGTTTTGCCGCGGCATCGGGTGAAATTACGCCCTCTGCGCCGCCCTTTATTACCTTTATATCCGCTTTATCCGCTCCGGGAGCAATACCGAAAAGAATATCCGCGAAGAGCGGAACACCGTCTCCGTTTTGCTGAACGCCCGCAAATACCGGACATATCTCTCCCGACAAAAATCCTGCCGACAATGCCTGCAGTTTTTCTTCGGCAGTAAACTCCTCGCCCTCGAAATACTTTTCCATCAAAGCGTCATCGGTAGAAGCAATCGCTTCGGCGAAAAGTCCCTTCATCTGGTCGATTTCATCACTTGTAGGCATTTCGCATTCTTTTTTATTTATACCCTCAAAGGTATATGCCTTATCGTTTACAAAATCTATATAGCATTTAACCGTTTCATTTTCGCTGTAAGGAACCACTACGGGGCAGATAACCGCACCGTAAAGACCGGTAAGACGTGAAATTACACGGAAGAAATGAGCATGGGTGGAATCAAGCTTACCGATGAAGAACGCCGCCGGCTTTCCCATTTTGCGGGCACGCTCGAAATTCTGCTGTGCGCCAACGGTAAAGCCCGATTTACCCGAAAGCACTATTACTGCGCTATCCGCGGCATAAACCGCCTCGTATGCGCCTGCCTCGGCATCGAAAAGACCTGGGGCATCAAACAGATTTATTTTATCTTCGCCGAATTCAAGCGGGAAAAGCGACATCTGTACCGAAGATTTTCTCTTCTTTTCTTCGGCATCGTAATCCATGGTAGTAGTACCGTCAGCAGTCTTTCCAATTCTCTCGATTGCCTTGCCGTAATAAAGCAGAGCATCTGCGAGGGTAGTTTTACCCGAACCTCCGTGGCCGAGTAAAGCGATATTTTTAATGTTTTGCGCTGAATACTGTTTCACGATGATACACTCCTTAAACGCAGCTTTTTACTGCGCTTTTATTTACAATTACATTGTAACACGATTTTTTGTAATTTTCAACAAAAACTTTATACATTGTTGATAAAATTTTATATCCTTTATACAAAATATACAAAAAACGAAGCCGATTTTGTAAAAGTTACAAAATTGTAACCTTTATACCCCTAAAAGTTACAAAATTGTTTCCAAAATGTAACCGTTTCGTAAGGACTTTTTTGAAATGACTTGCTATAATAAATATAGAGATTTAAAGAAAGGCGGGAAATGTATGAAACGCAAAGCTTTGATACCGATATTTTTGGTTTTGGCGCTGACCTTGAGCGTTTTTGTTTTTGCATCACATTCCGCCCCGGTTATCAGTGCCGATGCCGCAAAGATTAACTATCAGAAGGTTGCCTGCGCGAAAATCGAAAATCTTCTCAATCTGAATAATGTTTTCGGAGCGGATTTTACCGATAACGAGCTTCTTGTAAACCGTGCCGCCATAAATCTCAAGGCTCTTGCAGATGACGAGGGATTTATCCCCGAATCGGCAATTACCGCCTACATTAAGGATATGTACGATATTGACCTTTCTATTACCGATGATATAAATGCAGATATGCCCAAAAAAGAAGGCTTTGTTTATCTTATTCCGAAGGGCTATACAACCTACAGCCACGAAATAATATCCGAAACCGAGCAGAACGGCTATCTGAATGTTGTTTCCGAGGTTTTGATAACCTATCATGACGGAACGCAGGAAACCGCAACCGCCAAAACCGTGCTTATCGAAAACCCGAACTGCTCATTCGGATACAATATATTAGACTGTGAGCTTGATTTCGGACAGACTGCATTAAACGCTTAAAAAAGAAAACAGATATTAGAAAACCGACCTGAAAATCAGGTCGGTTTTCTTTTTAGGGGTTTTGAGGAGAGACCCAAAATAAATTTGGGGAGCCTCGGGAATTGCGGCTTTCCCTTCGGCTATTATTAAGGTAACACAGATTTATGAATATTTTTTGAATTAAATTCGTATAAATTAAAAATTTTCGCCCGATAATAAAATCGGAGGCGAAAAAAATGAGCAAAATTTCAAAATTCATTTCGGGAAAAGGCTTTTATTTCGTATTGGCGTTTTGCCTGATAGCGGTAGGCGCAGCAGGATTTTTGGCGGTTTCTTCATCAAAAATATCCGAGGAGCCCGAAAAAAATGAGAATGTAAGCAGTAATTCGAGCATAGTTTATAGTGAACCCGAAAAAACGGAAAACAAAACCGAAAGCGAAGCGGTTCAAAAGGCAGTAAGCGATGAGCCCAAAACGAGCTCGGTGAAGGAAGAAAAGAAAATACCGGTTGCCGAAAGCTTTGGACTTCCGACCTCCGGCGCCAAAATCATCAAGGGCTTTGACAGCAAAAATCTGCAATTTTCCTCAACCTACGGTGATATGAGAATTCATCTCGGCACCGATATTGAAGCGCAAAACGGCGAGGACGTGAAGTCCTGCGGAGACGGTACGGTTAAAAAGATTTATTCCGATGATACTTTGGGCCGAATTATCGAAATTGACCACGGCAACGGGGTAGTAATAAAGTATTGCGGGCTTGCCGATAATGTATGTGTAAAGCAGGATTACACCGTTAAAAAGGGCGAAAAAATCGGAACCCTTTCGGGAACACCGAGCGAGAGTATGGACACCCCGCACATTCACATTGAAGCCACAATAAGCGGAAAACACACCGACCCGGCGAAAATTTTAAAAATAGATTAGCCGCCCTCGACATTTAATCGTTTAGGGGCATTATTCTAAAATCCCAACCGTACATTTGGTTGGGATTTTTATTTCTGTTCTATATATCAATTTTTTCAGGATACAAATTCGAGACGATGTAGGCATCACTCTTTAAGATTTTTCTGTTTGTTCTCATTCTCTGTCGTTTTTACTTTGAGTCTATTTTTCTTGCCGCCCTTTTCATTAGTAATAATAAGAACGATAATTATTGCTATTAAAATTACGGCGCCAAAAAATATGATACCAATCATAAGATATTTTCCTAAATCGTTAATGCCGTTTCTCACTATATATTTTATTTTTCCCCCCGGTTCAACATCATCATCAGATATATCATCCTCATCAGATATACTATCCTCATTGTTTATCTTTTTGCTACTTGCGCCGTTTTTAGAACTGGAACTTGACTTATTGGTTATTTTCTGTGATGTTTTGTTATTTGGGGTATATTTGTAATAATGGTCATCCTCATCTTCTTCATAATTATAATAATCATCATTATCGATAATATGATTTGTTACTTTGCTTGATGTATCGCCTGATGATTTAATAGATTGAGAAACTGCAGATTTTGAACCAGAATTGCCTGATGAGTGATAATTTGCAGAAGAAGTTGCAGATGGACTTTTTGAAGATGTAGTAGAAGAATTCTTGGAAGATGTTGTAGAAGAGTCACTTGACTTACTTGAAGATGAAACCTCTTTATAATGCCATGTTGCATTTGCAATTACATCTTTGATAAAACCCTCTTGAACATAATAATCTTTTTCTCCTTTTGTTCCTCCATAGTAAACATCTTTAAGATTCGAACATCCAGAAAATGCGCCCACTCCTATACGGGTATAAGGATAATGAATAGTTATACTTTTAAGCTTTTTACATCCTTTAAATGCATTAGCACTTATCTCACTAACTTCTTCAGTATCTATATAGGTCAAACTGCTACAATTTTCGAAAGCCGAAGCTCCTATTTCAGAGATCCCACAAGGTACTGTTATTGTTTTAAGTTGACTACAATTTAAAAATGTTTCATCTTTTATTCGCCATGCCGGCAAGGTTATATTTGTAAGGCTGCTGCAATCCTCAAACACCGAATTACCCATACTTGTTACACTGTTTGGAACAGTTAAACTTGTCAGACTGGAACCCGAAAAGGCTCCAGAACCTATACTTGTTACACTACTTGGTATAATAATGTTTTTAAGGCTTCTACAACTTTGAAATGCATAATCATCAATGCTTTTTACGCTGCTTGGAATAGTAATGCTTTTAAGGCTTGTACAAGATCTAAATGTTCCCCAATTTATACTTGTTATACTATTTGGCAATGCAACACTTGTAAGATTTTGACAACCTTTAAAGGCATTATGGCCCATACTTGTTACACCGTTTTTTATAGTAACTTTAGTGATTGATTTGCCCCAAGGTGCAGAGCCATATTGCCAAATATCATAATCCCCCATCTTACCACTACCGCTTATGGTAAGCTCTGTGCCGGAAAGCGTCCAAGTACAGTCGCCGGTTGTACCGGATGTAGCAGCCGAAGCAGTAAACGCGCCAAGCGACACCATCGTCACAATTAAACAAGCAGTTAATAAAATTGATAATGTTTTTTTCATTCTGATCACCTCGTTGTAAACTCTATAGGAAATTATAATCTGTTTCAGGTTAAAAGTCAATACTCTAAATTAGGTTATAATATTATTAAGATATAATTTTTACTATGGAGCGTACAAACTAATGTATCCTCGTATCAGAAATCTGCGCGAAGACCACGATTTAAACCAAACGCAAGTAGCCAAAATCCTTAATATGTCTCAAACCGGATATTCAAAATATGAAACCGGCGAAAACGATATACCTACAGCTGTTTTAATTAAACTTTCGCTCTTTTATAATACAAGTGTTGATTATATTTTAGGTATAACAGATAATAAACAACCGTATAAAAAATAAAACCCTGCTTTGCAAGGTTTTACTTTTTTATATCAATTTCAATCTGCTTTTTAA
>JAGHTJ010000046.1 GCA_018065375.1 Candidatus Equinaster intestinalis
GTGTTCCCGCCGCATTTTCGGCGCGAAGCTGAACCGCCGCCCAGGGTCTGTGACCGGTGTTAGGGTCGGTAAGTCCTACCGGCTTTAAGGGACCGAAGCGAATGGCATCGTTTCCCCTTTTCGCAAGAACCTCTATCGGCATACAACCCTCATATACCGTAAGGGGTTTATCGAATTCGTGGGTTAAGGCAGATTCGGCGTTTACAAGCTCATTATGAAACTCCTCATACTCTGCCTTATTCATCGGGCAGTTTATATAATCCTTATCGCCCTTATCATATCTTGAAGCACAAAAGGCTTTTGAAAAATCAATACTTTCTCTTGTTACTATCGGTGCGGCGGCATCATAAAAGGAAAGATGCTCGCTTTGACATTTTTGCGCAATACTATCGGCAAGCGCCTTATCGGTTAGCGGGCCCGTAGCAACTACACAAACGGTATCTTCCGGTATTTCCTGCGCCACCTGATTTATGATGTTTATATTTTCGTTTGCCTTGATTTTCTCGGTGATTATTTTAGAGAACCTATCTCTATCTACCGCCAAAGCTCCGCCTGCCGGAACTTGGCATTCATCTGCCGCCGAAAGGCAAATCGAAGAAAATCTTCTCATTTCTTCCTTTAAAAGACCCGCCGCGGAATCTATCCGCGCCGCCTTAAGAGAATTGGAACAAACGAGCTCGGCGAAAAGCTCTTTTTTGGTATGAGCCGGGGTGGTTTTTTGAGGCTTCATTTCGACAAGGTTTACCTTGATACCCCTTGCGGCTATTTGAGAAGCCGCCTCAACCCCCGCAAGACCTGCACCGATTACGGTTATGCTTTTATTCATTTTCGGCGTCCTTTTTGGACTTTTTATTTCGTGAGGGACAAGCCGAATTCATACAGTATTTTCTGCCTCTGCCGGTAATTATATAACTGCCGCATTCGGGGCAGACATCTCCGGTGGGAAGACCCGGTGACGCAAAATCGCAATTCGGATAATTGGTGCAACCGTAAAATGATTTACCTGTTTTTTTCGATTTGCGTTTTACAAGCTTTGCGCCGCATTTCGGACAAGGCTGTTTTATTTCGTCCTCGGGCATCGGTTTTGTATTCTTGCATTCGGGATAACCCGGGCAGGCAAGGAATTTACCGAATCTGCTCGATTTTACCACCATTTTTCTGCCGCATTTTTCACATACAACATCGGTTTCTTCCGCCGGAACATTTACTCTTTTTCCGTTTAAATCCTTTTCGGCGGTGGTCATTGCCTTTTCGAAATCCTTATAGAAATCCGCTATGGTCTGCTCCCAGCCGAGTTCGCCGGTTGCGATACGGTCAAGGTCGGTTTCCATACCCGCCGTAAACTTAACGTCAAGGAAGCTTTTAAAATGCTCGGCAAGAAGGTCGGTTACAACTATTCCGAGCCGGGTGGGTTTGAGCGACTTTTTCTCACGCTCAATATAATCCTTGCTCAAAATGTTGGAAAGAATTGTTGCATAGGTTGAAGGTCTGCCGATGCCGTTTTCCTCGAGCGCCTTAATAAGGGTAGGCTCGGTATAACGCGCAGGCGGTGTAGTATAATGCTGTTCGGGCAGGAGCTCTTTTAGCTTCAGCGCTTCGCCCTGCTCCATTTCGGGGAGAGCATTTGCTCTGTCGGTTTCTTCGTCCATACCCTCCTCGTAAAGGGCGGTATAACCGTCAAACCGTACGGTATATCCGCTTGCCTTAAAGAGGTAATTATTTGCGACTATATCTACCGCAACGGTATCCTGAACACAGTTTGCCATAAGGCTTGATACAAAGCGTTCCCAAACAAGCTTATAAACCTTATAAAGGTCGGCTGAAATCTGTGATTTAACCGATTCGGGAGTAATCGTAACATCGGTGGGACGTATAGCCTCGTGGGCATCCTGCGCGCCCGCCTTTGCCTTAAAGTATCGGGGAGTTTTGGGGAGATATTTGTCTCCGAAATTAGCCTTTATATAGGCATTTCCCGCCGCTCTCGCCTCTTCGGAAATTCGCAAGGAATCGGTACGCATATAGGTTATAAGACCGGTAGTTCCCCTGCCTGCAACCTCTACGCCCTCATAAAGCTGCTGGGCAATTCTCATGGTTTTCTGGGCATTGAAGCCGAGCTTACGAGAGGATTCCTGCTGTAAGGTAGATGTGATAAAGGGAGGCGCCGGTTGTTTATTTCGAACACCCTTTTTGATTGCCTGAACGGTAAACTCCGCACCATTTAGGTTTTCGAGTATTGTATCGGCGGCGGCTTTATCCTTTATGTCCTGCTTTTTACCGTCAGCCGTGCCGTAGAACTTGGCAACAAAAGATTTTCTGCCCGCAAGAAGCTTGGCATCAACCGTCCAATATTCCTCGGGAACGAATGCCATTATCTGTTTTTCACGGTCTACAATCAGCTTAAGGGCAACCGACTGAACTCTGCCTGCCGAAAGACCTCTTTTAACCTTTTTCCACAAAAACGGGCTCAACTTATAGCCTACTATACGGTCAAGCACCCTTCTTGCCTGCTGTGCATCAACAAGGTCAATGCTTATCCGGCGCGGCTTTTTTATTCCCTCGGTTACACAAGAGCGGGTGATTTCGTTGAAGGTAACACGGTTTAAATCGTTTAAATCAAGCGCAAGCAGTTGAGCCAAATGCCAGGAAATTGCTTCTCCCTCACGGTCCGGGTCGGTTGCGAGGAAAACTTCATCGGCATTTGCCGCCGCACTTTTAAGCGACTTTATAAGCTCGGTTTTATTATCAATATTGATATACTGGGGTCGGAAATTGTTTTTCAAATCCACGCCGAGTCTCGATTTGGGCAGGTCTCTTATATGACCCATCGTGGCCATAACATTATAGCCGGAGCCCAAATAGTTTTGTATGCTTTTTACCTTTGTGGGCGATTCCACGATAACAAGTTTTGACATTTTATATCTCCCTTGAATTTAATTTTTAATTTCATATCTGCCGCCGGGTACTGCTCTTATCGCGCCTTTGATTTCAAGCTCGGTAATGGCGGCAAGGATTTCACCGGTAGTTAAATTTCCGCGGGATATTTCGTCCAACGAAAAATTTTGCTTATCTAAATTATTATACACCATTTCTGCCGTTTTGGAAAGACTGTAATTGATATTTTTTTGTATATTTTCAGGTTTATTTTCCTTTTGGGGCGGTGTTTTTTCCGTTTTGGGCTCACTTTCGGTGTTTGCCTTTGCCGCCGGCTTTATAATATGCCTGCCGTAAGCCTTTTCGGCATTTAATTTGCCCTCAAATCTTCTTTCGTATTCGGAGAAAATAATACGGGCATCGGTAAGGGGCACGGCGCCGTCTTCAATCAGTTTATTTGAGCCCTCGCAGTTAATATTTGTAATTTCGCCGGGTACTGCAAAAACATCTCTGTTTTGTTCAGCCGCCATATTTGCCGTTATAAGCGCTCCGCTTTTTATCGGTGCTTCTACCACCGCAACGCCCACGCTTATTCCCGACATAATTCGGTTTCTCACCGGTATCATACCCCGCATAAGCTCGGTATCGGGAGGACATTCGCTGATTAAAAGTCCATTTGCCGCTATTTTATCGCGGAGCTCCTTATTTGCTTTGAGATAGGAAGAATTAAGTCCGCTCGGATAAACGCAAATCGTATTACCCTCAACCGCCAGCGCGCCGAGATGAACCGCCGTATCGCTTCCCACAGCGCCGCCGCTTACAACCGTAAAGCCGCCTGCGGCAAGCCTCGCAGAAAGCGAAAACGCCGCCTTTTTGCCGAATTCGGTAACCTTTCTCGGTCCTACAATGCAAATTGCGGGCTCATTTAATAAATCGAGGTTTCCTTTGGCATACAAAACGAGGGGCGGGTCGGGTATTTCGGCAAGAAGCGCCGGATACATAACGCTGGCGAAGGGAATTACCGCAATTCCCGAATTATTACAATCATTTAAAACCTTACGCGCATAGTTCATATCCGCTTTTTTGATTTTTTCTGTTTGGAGTGCGGTAAACAGACCGCAAAGTCTTAAATCATCGTAATTTTGCTCGAAAACAGCCTCTGCACCGTGATATTTTTCTATTACCTTCTTAACCTTTTTACTGCCTATACCCAAAATTCTTTGGAGCAGGATATAATGCTCGGTCATCTTATAAGCTCCCACATTGCGATTGCCGCCGCAACCGAAGCATTAAGAGATTCCGCCGTTCCCGACATTTTTATCGTGACCGGTGTTCCGATTTTCTGCGCTTCTTCGGTAAGTCCGTTGGCTTCATTGCCGATAAGAACCGCACTTCCGCTCGAAAAATCCGCCGTTTTTATATCAATACCGTTTCTTACAACACAGCAGAAAATTTTAAGGCCGCTGTTTTTAAGCTCATCTGCAAAATTATCGAAAACGATTACCGGCATACGAAGAAGGGTTCCCATAGAAGCGCGCAGAGCCTTGGGAGAATAGGGGTCGCAACCGTCACCCGAGAGAATAATACCGTTAATTCCAAGCGCCTCGGCGGTACGCGATACAGCCCCTAAATTTGCGGGGTCGTTTATGTTTTCGAGGGCTACATATCTGCCGTTTTTATCTATACTGTCCCCTCTTTTTTGCGGTATTTTACCCACAAGAAGTATGCCCTGCGGGTTTTTCGTATCCGAAATTTTATCAAAAACAGATGCGCTTACAACTACCTTTTCCTTTATTCCCGAAAGATATTTTTCGAGCTGTGAAAGGCCTTTTTCGGCAAATTCTTTGGTTACTACAAGGGTTTTAACCTCAACCGAGTTTTCAAAACAATCACTGCAAATTCGCAGACCTTCAGCCACAAATTCACCGCATTCTTTACGATATGATGCGCTTGAAATCAGCTTTGCAATGTGCTTTACAAGAGGGTTATCCCTGCTCGTAATTTCCTTTAAATTTTCCAAAAAATCACCTTCTAATTAAAGAAATTCGCCCGAGAGGTAAATCTCGGGCGTAAAAATCCTATTCTGCTTTAGCTTTTGCCGAAGCTTTTTCAAGAGCCTTTTGAGACTTCTTTACAAGGGTAGCAAAGCCGGCGGGGTCGCTTACTGCGAGCTCTGCGAGCATTTTGCGGTTAACCTTGATTCCGGCCTTATTGAGACCGTTCATAAAGGTTGAATAATTCATACCGTTTGCCTTAGCTCCGGCAGAAATTCTTGTAATCCATAAACGGCGGAAATCACGCTTTTTAAGTCTTCTGCCTATATAAGCGTAATTGCCCGATTTCATAACTGCTTCTTTCGCAGTTTTAAAGAGCTTTGATTTTGCTCCGAAGTATCCTTTTGCAAGCTTTAAAGTTTTATTTCTTCTTTTGCGTGTTGCAAGCGCGCCTTTAACTCGTGCCATTTCAGTTGCCTCCTATCTTTATTTATAAGGTATCATTTTCTTTACCTTTGCAACGTTGGTTGCATCGGCAACTACTACCTTACGCAAATTTCTCTTGCGTTTTGTTGTTTTCTTGTTTAAAATGTGCGACTTGAAGGCATGGCCACGCTTTACAAGACCGTTTTTGGTAAGCTTAAAGCGTTTCTTTGCGCCGCTGTGTGTCTTAATTTTAGGCATTTTAAATCCTCCCTTAAATTTGTACTTTACTTGTTGGTTTTCGGTGCAAGGAACATCAGCATATTGCGTCCGTCCATTTTAGCAGGCTTCTCGACAGTTGAAACCTCCGAGCAGTAATCCGCAAATCTTGTCATAATATCCATACCTATTTCGGGATGACCGAATTCACGTCCGCGAAAACGTATGGAAACCTTGACCTTATCCCCGTCATTCAAAAAACGGATTGCGTGGTTGCCCTTGGTTTCGAAATCGTGGGTATCAATGCCGAGTCCCAAACGGATTTCCTTAACATCCTGAACCTTTTGGTTTTTCTTTGCCTCTTTTTCGCGCTTTGCCTGCTCGAAACGGTATTTACCGTAATTCATTATCTTGCAGACAGGCGGAGCTGCATTAGGCGAAATTTCAACCAAATCCAGATCCTTTGCCGCCGCTTGCGCGAGCGCCTCTTTGATGGGTAAGACTCCGATTTGGACACCGTCAGTATTTATTACCCTGACTTCCTTTGCCTTTATTGATTCGTTAATCAATGTTTCTTTGCTGCCTATACCGAACACCTCCGATAAAGTATTCAAAATTCAAAAAAGCACGGACAGCATAATACCGTCCGTGCAAAGTAATACCAAAGTTATTTCAGTAAACTTATTGACCCTTTAAGACGAAACTTTGAGGGTGAGAACGACTTATGCTCTGCTTTATTGTTCCCTTATTGTATCACCTGATAGGCTATTTGTCAATACCGTTTTTACATTTTTTTAATTTTGCGGCACATTCACTGCAATTCCCCGTGCAACCCGAGCAGCCTTTTCCCGCTTTTTTGCCCTTTAATATTGCGATTACCGATACTAAAAAGAGCGCCGCCAACACTATACATATAACTATGCTTACCGTATTCATCACATTACCACCAGAATTCCCACCGTATGAACAAGGAGTGCAGCTATCCAGGCTATTGCGCATTGTCCTACAACAACCAAAGCCGCCCACCTTCCGCCGAGCTCACGTTTAACTGCCGCCGTTGCCGCAACGCAGGGTGTATAAAGCAGGCAGAAAACCAGCATTGATGCCGCCGAAACCGGTGACATCACCGCCGTTATACCTACACCCGCCGTTAAAACTTCAAGAGTTGAAACAACGCTTTCCTTTGCCATAAAGCCGGCTATAAGCGCCGTAACTATCCACCAGCTGCCGAGTCCCACCGGTTTGAATACCGGGGCAATAAATCCTGCAAGAGACGCCAAAATGCTGTTCTCCGAATCGTTTACAATATTAAATCCGAAATCGAAGGTTTGCAGGAACCATACAACTATTGATGCCACGAAAATTACCGTAAAGGCTCTCTGTAAAAAGTCCTTTGCCTTATCCCAAAGGAGCATAAGAACATTTTTAGCGCCGGGGAGACGGTAGTTTGGCAGTTCCATAACAAACGGCACGGCATTTCCCTTAAATACGGTGTTTTTGGAGATTAAAGCAACTATTATTCCCACAAAAATTCCGAGCAGATAAAGCCCTATCATAATAAGTCCGCTGTATTTCGGGAAAAACGTGCGGGCAAAAAATCCGTAAATCGGAAGCTTTGCGGTACAGCTCATAAACGGAGTGAGCAGGATTGTCATTTTACGGTCTCTTGCGCTCGGCAGAGTGCGTGACGCCATAACTCCCGGCACGGTACAGCCAAAGCCTATAAGCATAGGCACGATGCTTCTGCCCGAAAGACCTATTCTTCGGAGCATTTTATCGGTTACAAAGGCAACCCTCGCCATATAGCCGCTATCCTCCAAAATCGAAAGGAAGAAAAAGAGAACAACTATTATCGGCAAAAAGGAAAGAACACTGCCTACACCTGTAAATATACCGTCAATAATCAGCGAATGCAAAACCTCGTTTACATTCGCCCCGGTAAGAAGATTATCTACCAGCGCGGTAAGCTTATCAATGCCCATTTGAAGCAGATTTTGGAGCGCCGCCCCCACTACATTAAAGGTGAGGTAGAAAACGAGCGCCATTATAGCTATAAATGACGGTATTGCCGTAAATTTTCCGGTAAGTATCTTATCAATTTTGCGGGAGCGTATATGCTCCTTGCTTTCTTTCGGCTTTACAACCGTTTTATCGCACAAATCCTTTATAAAGGAAAAACGCATATCGGCGATGGCGGCGGCGCGGTCGAGCCCGCTTTCGCTTTCCATCTGTACTATAATATGCTCGAGCATATCCGCTTCATTAGCATCAAGACCGAGCCTTGCTTTTATCCTTTCATCCCCCTCAACGAGCTTACTTGCCGCAAATCGCACCGGAATATCCGCCTTGGCGGCGTGGTCTTCTATTAGGTGCATAATTCCGTGGAGGGCTCTGTGAACGGCTCCGCCGCGTTTATTTTCATTGCAGAAATCCATTCTGCCGGGAGCTTCTCTATACTGCGCTATATGAACGGCGTGTTTTATAAGCTCATCAACACCCTCGTTTTTAGCCGCAGAAATAGGTACTACCGGTATACCGAGCAGTTCCTCCATTTCGTTGATACGGATAGTTCCGCCGTTGCCGCGCACCTCGTCCATCATATTAAGGGCAAGCACCATCGGAACACCGAGCTCCATAAGCTGAAGCGTAAGATAAAGGTTTCGCTCGATATTGGTTGCATCTACAATATTTATAATGCCCTTCGGCTTTTCTTCAAGTATAAAGCGGCGGGAAACGATTTCCTCGGCGCTATAAGGAGAAAGTGAATAAATGCCGGGTAAATCGGTAACAAGTGTGTTTTCTTTATTTTTAATCGGGCCGCTTTTGCCCTCAACCGTAACACCCGGGAAATTGCCTACGTGCTGATTAGAGCCGGTAAGCTGATTGAAAAGGGTGGTTTTTCCGCAATTCTGATTACCTGCCAAGGCAAAAGTAAGGGTTGTGCCTTTAGGCAGAGGGTTGGCTTCCTTTTTAACGTGATATTTACCGTCTTCACCGAGTCCCGGGTGGGCGCCAGATTTTTTGCGCGTAATTCCGCAAACGGTGGGTTCTTTTCTATTTTCGGTTATCTCGCAGATTTCGATTTTTTCGGCATCGGCTTTGCGCAGAGTAAGCTCGTAGCCATGAACCATAAACTCTATCGGGTCGCCCATCGGGGCATACTTTACGAGGGTAATTTCGGTATCGGGAATTACACCCATATCGAGAAAGTGCTGACGAAGACTGCCGCTACCGCCAACCGCGGTGATAACTGCCGTCTGCCCGATTTTTAAATCCAATAAGGTCATACTCTGCTCTCCTTGCCGTTTTTTGAGTTAGCCTATGCTAACCGTAGCTTATATTATACACATTATAATATAAAAAATCAAGGGTTTTTAAAATTAAAATTTATTTTTTTGCGGATAAAAACGGAATTTCTCTGCCGCTTGCGCGGTTTCCCTCCCTTTAAAGCAAGGGGCACCGGAACAATATTATTAAATTGCATAAATTCGGGAAGATGCGGGACTATGTGGTCATCGTCCCCTACGGTTGCCCATTAAATTTGAAAAGGGAGGGCAATGCCCTCCCCTACATTTTTATTTTTCTGCAATTACAGATTAAGGAAATCCTTACGGTAATCTACGCCGAAATACTCGGCGAGCTCTACCATTTCGGTATCCTTAATTGTATTTACTCTCGGCAGGTGTGCGGTGAGCATATAAATCTGTGCCGCTTTTTCAACCGTTTCGATAAGGCCGAAGGTTTCGTCAATATCCTTGCCTGCTCCGTAAATACCGTGCATACCCCAAACAACGAGGCGGAATTCTTTCATCTTTTCGGCAGTAGCTTCACCTATCGAGTTTGTGCCGCAAAGCATCCAGGGAAGAACGCCTACACCGTCCGGGAAAACCACTATACACTCGGTACACATTTCCCAAAGAGTATGGGTGAATTTCTTTTCATCGAGTTCGTGAACATAGTTCATAGCAAGAGTATATGTCGGGTGGCAGTGCATTACAACACGATTTTCGGGATTAACCTCCAATCGCGCCATGTGGCTCATAAGGTGAGCCGGAAGCTCGGAGGTAAATTTGCCGCCGTCCTTATATCCCCAAAGAAGCTCGGCGGTTGTACCGTCAGCCGCTATGCGGATAATACCGAGATTGGTTTCGGGGTCGTCTGCAACATTTTTGAAATACTTGCCGGTACCCGTTACGATGAATATTTTTCCGATGAGCTTTTTGGCATCAAAGCCGGTGGGAATGGTGCGAAGAACATTACCCAAATCAAGGTACTCCGCAACCTCTTTTTCCTCGAGCATATAGCTTATATTTCCGCCGTTTCTTTCGTCCCAACCGAGGCGGTACATATTGGCGGTGATTTTCTGCATCTCTTTTACAAAAGGTGCCTCAAAAATGTTTTTCATTTTAGTTTCTTCCCTTCAAAACTTCTTCTTCGTATTTTTTGATTTCGCCGATATAGCTGTTTTCACAGCCGCTTCTCTTTAAGAATTCTTCCCAAACATCGCCGAGCGGCAAAAGCTTGATTTCCTCCTTAAGCGCCATAAGCGAGGTGAAATCGGCTGTATCCTGCAGCTTCTTCATTTCCTCATTGGGCTGCAAAAGGGCGAACAAAAGTGCCTTTTGAACATTACGAACACCGGTCACCCAAGCAGATATACGGTTGATTGAAGCATCGAAATAGTCGGTAGCGATAAATGCGCGGTCAAGCGCATCGTTTCTTACAATTTCCTGCATCATTTCCTTGGTTTCATCATCGAAAAGAACTACATGGTCGCTATCCCAGCGCACGCCTCTTGTTACGTGAAGCGCAATCTTCTCGCTGAAAAGGAGAAGTGACGGAATTTTATCCGAAACAACCTCTGTAGGATGATAATGACCGTTATCCATAAGAGGAGTAATATTATTTTTTGCCGAATATGTAAGGCAGAACTCTGCCGAACCCGCAGTATAGCTTTCAAGACCTATACCGAATACCTTTGATTCGATTGTGGGATAAACCTTGGTTTTATCGTAGGGCTGTGCAAAAATTTCATCGAGTGATTTTTTATATCTTGCACGGGGGCCGAAGCGGTCAGCCGGAATATCCTTGAAGCCGTCCGGAATCCAGAAATTGATAACACAGGGCTCGCCGGTTTCGTTTGCGAAATACTCTGCAATAGTCATACAGCGTTTGCCGTGCTCAACCCAGAATTTACGTACCGTTTCATCGGGTGAAGAAAGGGTTAAATTATCCTTTACCATAGCGTGGGAAAAGAAGGTGGGGTTAAAATCAAGACCGGTGCCCAGCTTCTTTGCCAAATCTACCCACGGTTTAAAATGCTTGGGAGTGATAGCATCACGGTCGGCAAATTCGCCGTCCTCAAAAATTGCATAGCAGGCGTGAACATTGATTTTCTTCTTTCCGCCGATAAGCGAAAACGCCTTTTCTATATCCTGCATAAGCTCGGAAGGTGTAGTAGCCTTGCCGGGATAGTTTCCGGTAGTTTGAATACCGCCGGAAAGGGAGGATTTACTGTCAAATCCCACTACATCGTCTCCCTGCCAGCAATGTACCGAAATGCAGGTGTTTTCGAGCGCCTTTATTGCCTTTTCGGTATCAACGCCGTACTGCTCGTAAATTTTCTTCGCACTTTCGTATCTTTCCATTACTCCTCAATCTCCTTTATATTAAATGAATTTTTAACTATTTCACGGGCCTTTAAAAGTCCGATATTTTCGCTTGCCATAATCTGCACGAGAATATTGCCGGTGGCAGTTCCCTCTTCAACTCCGGTATAAACCTTTTTACCGGTAAACTCTGCGGTAAGCCGATTAAGGTATTTATCCTTTGAGCCGCCGCCCACGATAAGTATACTCTCGATTTTCTTATTGCAGATTTTTTCAATCAGCTCTACGGTGTCCTTATAGGTTTGCGCGATGGATATATAAACGCTCTTTATTACATCGGCAATCGGCAAATCCTTTTCACCGAGATACTCTCTTACTGCTTCAACCATACTTTCGGGAGCAACGAAAACCTGCGCATTGGGGTCAATTTTCTTATCGTATTTACTCTCCATTGCCATATACATCATTTCATCGTATGTATACTTTTTATCGAGATTTTTCCTTATATTCTGGAAAAGCCACATTCCCATAATGTTTTTAAGGTAACGGTAGCGGTATTCTACGCCGCCCTCGTTTGTAAAGTTGGCCTTTCTCGATTCCTCGCTCGTTACCGGAACAAGATTTTCGGTACCGATAAGGCTCCATGTTCCCGAAGAAATATAAACGCTCTTATCGTCTATCGGGCAGGAGGCAACGGCAGACGCCGTATCGTGGGTTCCGCAAAGGACAAAATCACAGTTAAAGCCTACCTTTTCGGCAATTTCGGGAGCTAATTTTCCGATTTTCGTACCCGGTACCTTAAGAGGAGCAAACAAATTTTTATCAATGCCTATTTTTGCGAAAATTTCATCATCGAAAACCTTTTTTTCGGCGTTTACCATACCGGTTGTTGTAGCATTGGTATATTCGTTTGAAATAACGCCGGTAAGCTTAAATGCAAGGTAATCGGGTATCATCAGGCAATATTTTGCCCTTTCGAGCTTGCCCGACTTCTTATCGCAGAAAAGCTGAAAAACCGTATTGAAAAACTGCATCTGAATACCGGTTTTACCGTAAAGCTCTTCAACACTTATCGGGAAATCCTCGCGGTAAGGCACACCGTCAGTTCTCGAATTTCTGTAAGCTACGGCAGGATAGATTTCCTTTTTATTTTCATCGAGCAGAACGTAATCAACGCCCCATGTATCTATCGAAATGCTTTCGGGTTTTATGCCCATTTCTCCGCATTTTACCATACCGTTTATTACTTCGCGAAGGAGAGAATCTATATCCCAGATAAGCCCTTCATCGCTTTTTACCACGCCGTTATCAAAGCGGTAGATTTCTTCCAAGGTGAGTTTGCCGTTATCAAGCTTTCCGAGGATATGGCGACCAGAAGACGCGCCTATATCAACACTTAAATAATATTTCAAATTAAACTCCTCCCAAAACTTATACTGTAATATTTTAACATAATATAAACAAAAACGCAAGATTTACTTAAACTCCTTTCGGCGTTTTTTTATCTTGCGTTTTGCGATGTTTTTTTAAATATCAAAATCGGGGTCAAAGGTTTCCTTTGAATTTTGAATTTTAAGGCTCTTATTATAATGGTAAACCGCGAAATTACAATGTGCGGTATAGCAGGCAAAAAGGTACGGCAGAGTAAATACCATGGGAATTATCAAAACCGATAATGCTATCCATAAAATAAGGCTTAATGAAAGCGACAAAAATGCAATCGAGCTGATTTTCGATGCGCAGGAAGAAAGATGTATGGCTTCGTTTGCCGAAATACTGTCGTTTGCGGCAAAAATAAAGGGTGCCAGATAATAGCGGAGCATTACCATAGCAAATGCAAAAACGGCTGCTGCCCGCAAAAAAATCGAAACAATCCAAAGGTCGTTAAACCAAAGGGGTGTAACATTGCCGGTAAGAAAATCAAGCCTGCCGTGATATGCCAAATCGGCAATAAAGGAAGGCAGCATAAAAAGAAATCCGATTATGAAAATCCTTACCGTAAAATTAAGCGTGAAGAAAAGAGCACGCAAATAATCGGTTTTTGAAGAAAAATAGAAAAAGAGCTCGCCTATTTTGGTTTCCTTATCCAAAGACGCATATCTGAAGAAACGAACACAGCCCAACATAACCGGGCAGACAATCAGAACAAAAACGAATAATGCCGATACCGCCAGAAGTATTCCGGTGATTTTAAAGGGCATTTCAGCATACAGTAATTTGCCAATCATCGCAAAAATTATTATAAGAACAACCGGTATAAGCGCCGCGCAGGAGTTTTTTACCCATTTGCCCTTAAGGTTTTCTATTGCCGTTGATTTAACCGCTTTACTTGTGGGAAACACAGTATTCGCCTCTTTTCTCTTCCTATTTTAGCACAAAAATTCGCAAATGTATTAAATAATTTTTAATTTTGCGTAATTTGCCATGAGTTTTTTTGTGCCTGCCGATAAAAACTTGATTTCAAGCAGATTATCGTCTCCCATCGGAGAAACCGATATTACGGTGCCCTGACCGAAGGTTTTATGCTCCACAGTCATACCCGCTTTATATGTATTGGTATCCTTTTGCACCGTTTTGCGGGGTGCAAATGATGACGCCGAATAACTCGTTTTACTCCTCGCTTCCGAATACGGCTTCGAAAATGAACCGCCGTTATCAAAGAACGAAACCGCGCGGGGCGCCGAGGATATTTCATCGCAAAGTTCACTTGGAATTTCCTTTAAAAAGCGGGAGGGCAGATTACGTGTTGTACTGCCGAAAATAAGCCTTGTATTGGCATTTGTTACGGTAAGATGCTTTTTCGCCCTCGTTATGGCAACGTAGGCGAGTCTGCGCTCCTCCTCAATTTCGCGTTCGCCCGCAAAAACAGACTGCATACCCGGGAAAATTCCCTCCTCAAGGCCTATAAGATACACCCTTTGGAACTCAAGACCCTTTGCCGAATGAATGGTCATAAGAACTACCCTATCGTCATCTTCAAGGGAATCTATATCGCTTACGAGGGCTATTTCTTCGAGGAAGCCCGAAAGGGTTGCCTCCTCGTTTTCCTGCTCATACTGAACTATGCTGGACGCAAGCTCGTATACGTTATCTATTCTGTCCTGCTCCTCGCTTCCCGCAAGACGCAGAGCATCTATATATCCGCTTTTTTCTATAAGCTCCTCAAAAAGCTCGTGCAGGGAAACCTCCGCCGCAGTTTGCCTTAACCGGGAAATCATATCGCAAAAGTTTTCAAGTTTTCCCGCCGCCCTCGAAATAAGGGGATATTCCGCCGCCGTTTTAAAGGTTTCAAAAAGTGAAATTCCCAGACTATCCGAAATCTGTGCGGCATTCTTTATTGTGGTATCGCCTATTCCCCTTTTGGGCTCGTTGATTATTCTTTTGATGCGCAAATCATCGTAAGGATTATTGATAACCTGCAAATATGCCAGCATATCCTTAATTTCCTTACGCTCAAAGAACCTCATACCGCCGATAACACGGTAGGAAATTCCGCTTCGCGCAAAAACATTTTCGAGAGATGCCGACTGCGCATTCATACGGTAAAGCACGGCGTTATCCGAAAATTTGCCGCCGTTTTTCACCTTTTCGAGAATATCATCGGCGATATAACGTGCCTCGTCCTTTTCGTCAAGAGCAGTATATACCGTGATTTTTTCGCCGCTTCCGGCAGAGGTCCAGAGGTTTTTACCCTTCCTGCCCTTATTATGCTTTATAACGGCGTTTGCCGCATCGAGAATGTGCCCTGACGAGCGGTAATTTTGCTCAAGACGTATAACCTTGGCATTTTGATAATCGTCCTCAAAATTGAGTATATTTTCAATGGTTGCGCCGCGGAAACGGTAGATACTCTGGTCATCGTCTCCCACAACGCATATATTTCCGTGCTTTTGAGCGAGCAGATGTATAAGCACATATTGTGCGTGGTTTGTATCCTGATACTCGTCCACCATAATATATTTAAATTTATCCGAATAATAATCGAGAACATCGGGATTTTCTTTAAAAAGCTTTACGGTATTGTTTATCATATCGTCAAAGTCCATAGCATCGTTATTAAGCATACGAACCGAATATTTTTTGTAAATCTGCGCCAGCTTTTTATTGCGGTAATCCTGCCCTGCCTGCGCTTCGTATTCTTCGGGTGTAACGAGACTGTCCTTCGCCGAGGAAATTGCCGACATAACCGATTTTACCGGCAGTATTTTTTCATCAATACCGTCATTTTTCATTATCTCTTTTATGAGCTTTTTCTGGTCATCGGTATCATATATCGTAAAATGTGAGGTATATCCTATTTTATCGGCATTTCTGCGCAGAATTTTGCCGCATACCGAATGGAATGTTCCCGCCCATATATCCCCAGATGCTTCGCCTAAATGTGCGGCAATTCGGCTTTTGAGCTCGTTTGCCGCCTTGTTTGTAAAGGTGATTGCGAGAATTTCCCAGGGGCGCGCAGAATTTACGGCGAAATTACGGTTTTCGAAGGTATCGGTAACACCGTTTAAAAAATCGGTTGCCTGCTTTACATCAGCTTCCGAAAAACTGCCGACAGTCTCATTTTTATAAGCCGAGCCGTATTTTACAAGGCAGGCAATACGGTTTACGAGAACGGTTGTTTTACCGCTTCCCGCGCCCGCCAAAACGAGGACCGCACCCCGCACCGAGGTTACCGCGCGCAGCTGCATATCGTTCATTTTTTCGAAATCTTTTTCTATTACCTTATCTCTTAAATTTGCAAATTCGAAAGCCTGCATATTATTTCCCCTTAAAACGTATCTCATATAAACATATCC
>JAGHTJ010000184.1 GCA_018065375.1 Candidatus Equinaster intestinalis
CAATAATTCGTATCCCATGCCGGGATATAAGGGTGATGACGCAAATAGAATTTATACTGCGGGTTTATTTCGTGCAGCAGAAGCGGAAATTTAAACAAATCGGAGTTTCTGTGATATGCCGCAACATTAAGCTTCGGGCTGAACTTTTTTATCGTATTTTGAGCGCCGATTATTGCACTTTCTTCCTGCCCCTCAATATCCATTTTGATATACGTGGCTTTGCCGCCTGCGAGAATATCATCAACACAAAACATAGGTATCTCCTCCCCGCTTTGGTCTACTGCGGAATTTCTGCCGCCCCTTTGCGAAAAGAAAACCTTTCCGCTTTTATCCCCTATCGCTCCGTTATAGGTTTCTACATTATGTAAACCTTTTACATTATTCTCAAGCTTTCGGAAATTTCGTTTATCCGGCTCTACGGCTATTATTTTTTCATAGTTTTTTACAAGGTGTGCGAATTCTTCCACCGTATCACCGTTATATGCGCCGAGGTCGATATAAGCCTCACCGTCCTTAAAATTTAAGAGCTTATAGGCTTCCTCTTTGGAGGTTTCGCAATCAAAAAGATATTCGAGTTTTCCCGTAAGCTTATAGCTTATAATATCCTTATAAACCTTTTTTGATAGTTCATCGGCAAGCAGTTCATACGCCGCTTTTATCTCGTTTTCGTGGTTCTTATAATAAACTGCATCGAAAATTTCATTATCCTCAATCACCGGAACATCGGGTGCATAGGTTTCGCAAACCGATGCAATTTTTTTGATATTCTCCATAACCTCGGGCAGTTGTGAGCCGAATGAAACGAGCGAAATTATATCACCGTATTCCCCTATCGCTTCATCGAAGCTTACCACGTGAAAGCCTCTGAATTCGCGATTTCGCACAAAACCGTTTGAGGCAAAAACACCGCTTACGGTTATATTTCTTTTTTCGAGTTCATTCAGAATTTTATCTGCTCCGTTGCCAGTTCCGTAAAGGAAAATCGGCTTTTTAGCAGACTGTAATTGTGTCCAGAGGTCGGTCATTATTTCAACCCTTCATTAAGTTCTTCAAGGACGGCGCATATTCTTTCGCTTACCTGTTTTTTGTTTCTCGGATGAATTCTCGTATGCTCTCCCAAATCGGAAATCGTTACGAGCTTTACATTTTCGGTATTTTCAGCCACTCTTTTTTGAGCCTCTTGTATCGCAACCGTTCCGCTTTCATCAAGGCTTCTGAAACGGTTAATCTGCACTACCGCAAACGGCAGGTTTGCATTCTTAAATCGGGCTCTGTAATCGGTTATAAGTTCTTTCAGCATACCGTCATAAAAGCTTCCCTCATACACCGTTGCATTGCTCTCGCCCTGATACCATACTGCACTGCCGAACTGATACGGAACAAGCTTTTCAACAACATAATTATACATATACGAGGGTTTGTTCCAGCAAAGTGTTTGCGGAAACGGACGGCATTTATCATAATCAATATCGAATTTTTTATAGCTTTCATCACTCAAAAAGGACTGAATGATGGTTGAACCCTTATAAGCACCCACAACACCTACTGCCACACCGAGTTTTTTCTCGAAATACAAGGCGGTATGGAGAGCTATTGCGGACCAACCTTTTGCCTCATTTTCACGAAGCTCGCTCCAGTTTTCATTGAAAATACATCTCTCGGGGTACATTGCTCCGCTTTCGTCCTGATGCGGACGTGTTTGCAAATAAAATCTTACATTGGGATTGGATTTAAAGGGAGCACCACTATCAAAGGTTTCGGCTATCGTAAGCTCGGCATTAGACTGACCGCTAATCAAAATAACCTCGCCTATCATAATATTTTCGATGGTTTTCTTCTCGCCGTTCAGATTTACCTGCATTTTGTAAGGACCGCCCGCTTCGTGGGCTGAAAACTCAACACAGAATTTGCCGTTTGCGTTAATTTTACGCTCTTCGCCCAAAAACTCCGCGGAAAATTCGCCATCACCCTCACCGAAAACGAGTATCTTTTGATTACGCTGAAAAACAGCACCGTTTGAAAAAATCGAAGCAAGTTTCATAAATCTACCACCTCAAAATAATTTCATAATAAGCTCGGTGACGAAAACGCCGATACAAGCGCAAAACGAAACCGTAAGCAGACTTTTTTCCAAAAATGCAAGCAAAAGCGCAACGCCCACGCCAACCGCCGCCGATATTACCGATGAGGTTGCGAAAAATACGGCAGGAACGGTCATTACCGCAAGCACGGCATACGGAATGTAATGCAGAAAAGACAGCACAAACTCATTTTTGATAGGTTTTTTAACAAGTACGAGTGGCACCATACGTACAAGATATGTAACCCCTGCCATTGTAAGCAGATAAAGTAAAAATTTTACAGATGTCATTTTTGCGCCTTCTTTCTTTTGCAATCGATAAACGCGAAGATTGCGCTTGAAGCAACGGCGCATATAATTATTGCAAAACCCTCGGGCACAACCTTCAGCGGTGACCAGAATTTAAAGAGACAGCTTATTGATATTGCAAACAAAACGCAAAGCGCCGTAGAACGTTCTTTTTTGGCGGCAGGCAAAACAATGGCGATAAACATACCGTAAATTGCGATACCGAGAGCGCTTATTACTATCGGCGGGAAAAGGTTTCCGGCGAGTGCGCCGAGCATGGTTCCGAAAGCCCAGCCGAAATAGGGTGTAATGATAAGTCCGTACATATACCCGCGGGAGACCTTGCCCTCTTTAGAGGAGGCAACGGCAAAAACTTCATCGGTATTTACGAAGGCAAGAACAAATCTATCTAAAAGCTTTATTCCTTTATCAAACTTTTGAGAAAGGGAGAGCGACATCAGCGAATACCTTAAATTGATAACAAGCTGTGTAAGAGCAAGCTCGAAAAGTGTTCCGCCGCCGGTCATAACCACGACACCCGAAAGCTGACCGGCTGAAGTAACATTTGTCATCGAAATTAAAAGGGATTCCAAAACATTAAGTCCGTTGCCCACCGCAAAAACTCCGAATGCGAAGGCAACAGACAAATATCCGAGACAAATCGGGATTCCGTCTTTAATTCCCACAACAAATTTACTTTTACTATCCATAAAAAATCCTGCCTTTTTTAAACGCCTTTATTTTAACACATTTTATTCCCAATAGCAAGAATCGGTTTTAAAAAAAGAAAAGCAAAATTTATAAAAAAACGGGAGGGCGTTCAAGCCCTCCCCTACTAATTATTTACGAAATTTTCATTGCCATAATGGTAATATCGTCAAACTGTTCTCTTTCTCCTACAAATGCATCTATATCCGCTTTTAATATATCAAGCTGCTCGGAAACGCCTTCGTTATGGCAGTTTTCAAGGCAATCAAGTAATCTGTCGTTTCCGTAAAGCTCATCACTAATATTGGTAGCTTCGGTAACACCGTCAGTATAGAAGAACATTTCATCGCCCGGAGCCAACTTAATTGTTTCTTCGCGGTAATTAAAGCCATCCATACCGGCAAGAACAAATCCGCTTCGCTGACTTATAAATTTGGGTATTTCACCGTTTTTGAGTATTACGGGCGGATTATGACCGGCATTTACGAATGTAAGAACACCTGATTCGGTATCATAAACACCTGCCCAGCAGGTTACAAAAAGACCTGCATCGTTATTCTCGCAAAGCTGATTATTGGCGTTTGTGAGAGCCTGCGCCGGAGAAATTCCGAGCTGAAGCTGGTTTTTAAGTACGGTTTTGGAAATGGTCATAAATAGCGCCGCTCCTACACCTTTGCCCGAAACGTCCGCAATAACTACGCCGACATGGGTTTTATCAATGATGAAATAATCGTAGAAATCGCCGCCAACCTCTTTTGCAGGGTGATAAACCGCTTTAAGAGCAATATTATCGTGACCCGGGAAAGCCGGCATAATACAAGGAAGCATACTCGTCTGAATTTTAGTTGCAAGGTCAAGCTCTGTTTCGATTCTTGAGGTTTTCTTAACGTTTTCAGACTGCATTTCTATCATATCTTTACCGCGTCCCGCAACGTAGCTGCAGCTTACGGAAAGCGAAAGGAAAACAATACAGCGCGGCAGATATTCATTAAGAATAAGACTCTTTACATAGCCCCATTTATCATAGCCCATTTCGATAATGGCTTCCCTCAAGGTTTGGTCGGCACGAACACTTATATCAATGCCTTCGGGGAATCTGATAATATTCAGATTCATGACACCGACAAATCCGTTGCTTATTGCGGAAAACGCAAATATAATCGCCGTTATAATCGCAACTATTCGCGTATATTTTACATCGAAATATCTTGTGCTTATAACAAGCGGGAAAACCATAATCAAGGTTATATTGTGACCGAGTGTTGACGCAAGTACCGAGCAGACGAGAATCAAGTCAATCATAAGTACGTTTCTCAACCACTTTTTTGTACCGACATAAATTGAATTTAAAACTGTTATCGGTGCTTCAACAATAAAAGCAGCAAGAGTTGACCAACGCATCACGCCTTTATCAACTGTAAACACTCCTACTTCATTAAGTACAAGACATAAACACAAAACCACGAAAATAATTATCATGGTAGTTCCAACCATTACATTCGCGGTTATTTCATTTGCATACCAACTGTTGCCTGCGGCATTTGCATCGGCTACAGCCTTTTTCATACGTTCCTTTGCAGAGCGAGAAGTAGGCATAAAAATCAATCCTTTCGAAATATAAAACAAGAGCGCTAATACGCCCTCGTTTTCAATTATTTAATTATTTAATATCTATTTTTCCTTTTTCGTAAAGCTTCGAAAATTCTTCAATGCTTATAGGAAGGGCCTCTTTACCGTCAACCGTTACAATGCCTTTCGATTCTTCACCGCGGCTGTGTCTTGTACGCAGTTCTACAATAACACCGTTTTCAGCACGGCAGTTAATTTCAAGCACGTGCTTTTCGGGGTTGGCCTGCTGAACAGTAGTCCAACCGTTTTCATTCCACTCTACGCCTTCAAGCTTCTTTTTAC
>JAGHTJ010000058.1 GCA_018065375.1 Candidatus Equinaster intestinalis
TTGAGGTAATTCAAAATGCAAAGCAACATCAAGAAAAATTATATTTATAATGTAAGCTATCAGATTTTTACACTTCTGATACCTTTTATAACCACACCCTATGTGTCGCGTGTGCTCCATCCGGACGGTATAGGTCTTTACAGCTATTCCAATTCTATAGCTACCTACTTTTCGCTTGCGGCGGCGCTCGGTATTGCCTCATACGGCGTAAGAGAGGTTGCCCGCGTTCAGCGAGACCCAGAAAAGGCCTCCAAGCTCTTTTACGAGCTGATGACGGTGCGCATCGTTTCAACCATTATCTGCTTCTCGGCTTATTCGGTTTTTGTAATGATATTTACCCAGGAGCCGAAATATTATTTTGCGGTTGGTCTCATAATCGTTGCAATGCTTGTAGATTGCAACTGGTTTTTCCAGGCGATGGAAAACTTCAAGATGCTCGCTCTGCGTAATTTCCTTATAAAAATCCTTTCGGTGAGCTTGATTTTCCTGCTTGTTAAGGATAAGGACGACCTTATTATCTACTTTATTATTCAAGCGGGCAGTGTTCTTGTTTCAAACCTCGTTGCCCTGCCGGCACTTCGCAAATACCTTGTAAAGGTTGATATTAAAACCCTTACATTCCTACCTCACATTAAAAATACGCTGGTTTATTTCGTTCCCACAATAGCCACCAGCGTTTATACCGTTCTCGATAAAACAATGATTGGTTTTATCACAAAGGATATGTTCCAAAATGGCTATTACGAGCAGGCGCACAAGATAGTAAATATGGTGCTTACGGTTATCACCTCCCTTTCAACCGTTGTGGGAGTTCGCACCTCGCTTTTGTTTGCGGACGAAAAAATTGACGAAATAAAACAGCATATCCGCGAAACCTTCCGATATGTTTGTATGATAGGTTTTCCGCTCTGTTTAGGTCTTATTGCCTGCGCGGACACATTCGTTCCCTGGTTCTTCGGAGAGGGCTATGATGATGTTACGCCGCTTCTTAAGATGTTCGCACCGCTGGTTCTTGTTATTTCGGTAAGCAATGTTATCGGAACCCTTTATCTTACCCCGAGCGGTCAGCGAGCGAGAAGCAACAAGGCAATTATTGCCGGCGCCGTTGCAAACTTTATTTTAAACATTTTCCTCATTCCGAATTTCGGTACCTACGGCGCGGTAATAGCTTCAATTTTCGCAGAGCTGCTTATTTCTTCCCTCTACCTTATCTTTGCCAAGAATTTCATTCGGCTTCGCACCATCTTTTTCGATGGCTTCAAGTATATAATTATGGCGGTCATTATGGCTTTACCGATAAACTATATCGGCCATATTATGGAGCCCACCGTTCTTGCTACGGCAATTCAGGTTGTAACGGGCGTTATTATCTACTTTGCAGGACTCTTCATTCTCAAGGATAGTATGTTCTTTACAGCCGTCATAAATCTTAAGGACAAGCTTTTGGGTCACAAAAAAGGGGATTAGAAAATGGAATTCGATGAATCATTTTTCCTGCAGGAGGAGCGTAACGGTTATACCGTAGAGCCCGAAATGAAAAAAATATGGGCGGTAGAGCTCGATTTGCTTAATAAGCTTTCGGAGGTTTGCAATAAGCACGGAATAAAATTCCATGCCGTTTACGGAACCATGCTCGGCGCCGTAAGACACGGCGGATTTATCCCGTGGGACGATGACGTTGATGTTACAATGCTTCGAAGCGATTATGATAAGCTTTGCTCCATTGCAAAGGACGAATTCGATGATCCGTATTTCTTCCAAACCCATTATACCGATGTGGATTACACCCGAGGCCACGCCCAGCTTCGCAACAGCAATACCACGGGTATTCTCAATTTCGAAATGGGCAAATGCAATTTCAATCAGGGAATTTTCATTGATATTTTTCCTCTTGATAATATCCCCGATGATGACCAAAAGGCTTTTAAATTACATAAAAAAGTTCTTTTCTACCGCCGAATGCTTTCTCTTACGGCGGATTATAAAGTAAACACACACAAAAGCCGGGCAAAGGATATTTTGCATATTCTGCTCACACCCTTTGTAAATCCCGATAAAACCTATAAAAAACTCGAAAAGGCAAGTAAATCTTATAACAATACGGAATGTAAGCGGGTTTCGGTTGTTTCAACCTTCCCGAATGAGGGCAAACGCTTATGGACACAAAAATCCGAATACGAAAATATTATATATATGCCCTTTGAAAATATTACTGTTCCGATTCCGGCAAATTATGATAAAATGCTCACCGATGTATATAAGGATTGGCGCACGCCCAAACATGTAAACTCTTCCCACGGCGGCGTAATTTTCGATACCGAAAAAAGCTATAAAGAGTATCTGAAAAAATAGGAGGCTATTATGGAAAATTCAAACACCTGCAAAACCCGTGATGTAGTTATCAATTTTAAGGATTTATGTCTTGCGGTTTTTCTGCATTGGCGCAGTATAATTGCATGTATGCTGATTTTCGGCATTCTGCTTTGCGGATTTAAGTATGTTAAGGACCTGACCTCTGCCGCTCCCGCTACCAAAAAGGAAAATATTGAAGAAATGGCTGAAACACTTACCCCCGAGCAGAGAGCAGATGCAAATG
>JAGHTJ010000072.1 GCA_018065375.1 Candidatus Equinaster intestinalis
GTATAATGTTTTTTAGGTGATAAAAATGGCAAAAGAAAAATTAGTAAAAGAAATAACCTCGATGGACGAGGATTTCGCAAAATGGTATACTGATGTTGTAAGCAAAGCAGAGCTTATGGATTATTCATCGGTAAAGGGCTGTATGATAATTCGCCCCTACGGATATGCGATTTGGGAAAATATGCAGCATATTTTAGACGGTATGTTTAAAGAAACCGGACATGAAAACGTCTATATGCCTATGTTTATTCCCGAGAGCCTGCTCGAAAAGGAGAAGGACCATGTTGAGGGCTTTGCTCCCGAGGTTGCCTGGGTAACCCACGGCGGCAACGAAAAGCTCGAGGAAAGGCTCTGCGTAAGACCTACCTCCGAAACCCTTTTCTGCGACCATTATAAAAATGTTATTCAGTCTTACAGAGACCTGCCCAAGCTTTATAATCAGTGGTGCAGTGTTGTAAGATGGGAAAAAACCACACGTCCTTTCCTGCGTTCAAGAGAATTTTTGTGGCAGGAGGGTCATACAATTCATGCAACGGCAGAGGAAGCCAAGGCCGAAACGGTTCGTATGCTTGAAACCTATGCGGAGTTTGCGGAAAAGTATCTTGCAATACCGGTTGTTAAGGGCGTAAAAACCGAAAAAGAGCGTTTTGCAGGCGCTGAAAACACCTACACCATCGAAGCCCTTATGCATGACGGTAAGGCGCTTCAGAGCGGAACCTCGCATTATTTCGGAGATGGCTTTGCCAAGGCATTCGGCATTCAGTTTACCGATAAGGATAATAAGCTTGCTACTCCGTATCAAACCTCGTGGGGTTGCACTACACGTCTTATAGGCGCGGTTATTATGACACACGGAGACGATAGCGGTCTCGTATTGCCGCCCAGCATTGCGCCCATTCAGCTTGTAGTAATTCCGATTGCCACACATAAAGAGGGCGTAGTCGAAAAGGCAACCGAGGTTTATAATAAGCTTTCAAAGATTTGCAGAGCCAAGATAGATTTAAGCGAGCAGTCGCCCGGCTGGAAATTTGCCGAATACGAAATGAAGGGTGTACCGCTTCGTCTTGAAATCGGCCCTCGCGATATAGAAAATAATCAGTGTGTTGTAGTTCGCAGAGATAACGGTGAGAAGATTACTGTAGGTCTTGATGAGCTTGAAACCAAAATCCTCGAGCTTCTCGATTTGGTGAGAGACGGTCTTTATAACAAGGCGCTTGCCCGCAGAAATGAAATGACCTATGATGCTCATAATTTAGAGGAAATGAAGGATATTGCCGATAATAAACCCGGATTTATCCGTGCTATGTGGTGCGGAAGCAGGGAGTGTGAGGATAAGCTCAAAGAGGAGGTAGGAGTAACCTCTCGCTGTATTCCCTTTAAGGAAGAAAAGCTTTCCGAAAACTGCGTTTGCTGTGGCAAAAAGGCAAGCAATATGCTGTATTGGGGCAAGGCTTATTAAGTCCCGAAAAGAAAAAATAAAGGCTTTGGAGCTATGCTCCAAAGCCTTTTAATTATGTGATTAGTCTGCGTAGAGGAAAACCGAATCGGTATCGTATCCGGATTTCATATATTCCTCAAGGCCGGCATCATTAAACTTATAATCGTGTGCGTTTATAAGTGCAAATCTCTTGTTTTGCTTTTGAATATAGAGATTGTTGCCGAGCTTCGGAATGTGGTCGTCCGAAATAACCGATTTTCCGTTTTTGAATATGTGGCCTCCGATTTCAAGGGTTCTGCCGGGTGCGCGGTCAAATACATTGTGCATAATTTCGCAGTTGTAGCAGGTGTTCTGATAACCCCAGCTCTTTATGTAGGAGGCATCACCGCGGTTGGTGTTAAATCCCTTGTCGCCGTCACGGCACATATTGTAATTGAAAATCATACCTTCGATTTTATCTTCTTCGGTTGTGCCCTGGTCGAGCCAGTATTCAAGCGGCCACTTAACCCCCTTGAACATACAGTTTGTAACCTGTAAATCCTTAAAGTTTACAATACCATCGTGGGGACCTTTAAACTGCGGCGAAACGCCCGAATCCCACTGTTGATAGATAAGGCAGTGGTCCCAGATAAATACATCGCAG
Source organism: Candidatus Equinaster intestinalis (assembly GCA_018065375.1). The sequence goes on from JAGHTJ010000072.1 coordinate 2,082, forward strand.
GAGCCCCAGCAACCGCCGCCGCCGCCGTAACGTGTACCGCCGGCTTCATCGGCAAAGCCGCCCGACCACCTGCATTCGCAGTAGGTTACCGAAATATCCTTGCAGTCGCCCGGCCAGAAGGGTCCGGTTCCGTAGAGCAGGGCAAGGTTGTTAAGATGAACGTCCTCAATATATATGTTGCCCTCATCGAAAACAGAGTTTTGAGAGGGGAGGTCTATTTCATCGAAAACCTCGCCGGGATTGCCACCGTCATAGTAAAGATAAACGCAGAAATCGCGCTTGCCCTCTTTAAGGGTTGTGCCGGCAAATACAAACTGATAATTTTCTTTAAGTGCCGACATTTTTGTCTTCTGAACACAGCAGATTTCTTCGCCGTCTTTCTTAAGGAGAACGAAGCCCATATCCTTTTGAATTTGCTTTTCGTTGGGTGTTCTCTTCCAAACGTTTTCGTATTCGGTCTTTTCCCAGGTGCAGTCTGCCTTACCGTCAATTGATGCACGGATTTGAGGCTTGGGGCCCTCACCGTAAGCGGCATAGGTTACACCCGATTGAGGAGAAACATATCCGCGGTAAACGCCGCCTCTTTCAAACAAAACGAGGTCGCCCTTTTTGAGTTCTCTGCAAAGGTTTACCTTTTCGAGGGTAGCCCATGCGTTTTTGGGAGACTTACCGTCATTTTCATCGTTGCCCGAATTGGATACATAATACTTTGTGCCCTCGCATTCGGTAACATCATCTGTGTTGTAAACGATTTGTTCTTCGAGTCTGCGATCAAGCTCATCGAGCTTTTTGTAATACTCCTCGGTGGCTACGCTCAAATTTTCAACCTTTAAAAGGTTTTCGAGCTCGGCGTGGTATTCATCGGTGGTCATAAGATTTTCGGGAACCTTGAAATCCGAGCCTTTGCAAGCCGAAAAGATACCGCAAACGAGTACCGCAACGCCAATAATTGCAATCAGTCTTTTCATAAAAATTCTCCTTTACTTGTCTTCTTTGGGAGCGAATAGGAAGAGTGAGTTTTTCTCAAATCCCTGGTCGATAAAGCTCTGTAAATCTTCTTTTTTATACTTTAAGAGCAAATCGTGGGACGAATCTTTATACTCGCAACCCTTATGAACCGTGGCAAATTTCTTGCCCTGAATCTGAATGTGTATATTGCCCTCCATAGTAGGCATACGCTCTATTGAGAACTTATCCACCGGAGATTTTACATCGGTGCCGGCTTCCAGCTGCTCAAAACCGCCGATTTCGTAGGTAAGAGCATAGGGGCGGTCAAAAACATTGTGCGAAATTGAGGAATCGTAGCAGGTGCTTTCATATCCCCAGGTCATTACGTATGCGCTTTCCATACGTTTGTTGGGATTGAAGCCCTTGCCGCCGTCTCGGCAGATGTTGTAATCAAATTTAAGGTTTTTGATTATATCTTCGGTTGTAAGCTTTTGATACAGCCAGTATTCAAGTGTCCATTTGCAACCCTTAAATAAGCAGTTGGTGGTATTAAAATCGTAGAAATGCTTAACGGGGTTTGAAGAGCCGTTATACTGCGGTGAAACGCCCGAATCCCATTGCTGAAAGATGTAGCAGTGGTCCCAAAGGAAGCCCTCGCAATTTCCCCATACTCCGCCGCCGCCACCATAGGGTGTGCCCTGGCTTCCGTCATCAAATCCGCCCTGCCAGCCGGCAATACAGTAGGTAACCGAAATGTTTTTGCAGTCGCCCGGCCAGAAAGGTCCTCTGCCGTAGAGAATTTCGAGATTATTGAGATGAACGTCCTCAATATAGAGATTTTTCTCATTGAATACCGAGAGGTTTACTCCGATTTCAATATCGGTGAAAACTTCGTTGGGGTCGCCGTCTTCACAGTATAGATAAATGTGATTACCGGCTGTTTTACCGCCATCGGTGTCGCTGTGTGAATTGTTGTAATTCGGTCCTAAATAACAGAACTTGTAATTTTTATCAAGCTTTGCAAGATAGGAGGAGCGAATTCCGTTTATTTCGGTGCCGTCCGGCTTTACGAGAACGGCGATGCTCAAATCGAGGGTGAGCTTATCGGCATCGTTGTTGGGGAATTCCCTTAAATCCTTGTTGCCGAAGCGGTGGTCAAGCTTCCAGACATTTGGGGTTTCGGTGGGAATCCAGTCCCACTGCGTACCGTCAAACGCACCGAGTATCTGCGGCTTGTAGCCTGTGCCGTAAGCACCGAAGGTAACACCCGATGTAACGTGTACTACGCCGCGGAATTTATCACCTCTGCGGAAAGAAACGAGGTCGCCGGGGGTAAGTTTTACCGAATTCAGCTTTTTAATGCTCTGCCAGGCGGTTTCGGGGGAGGTGCCGCTTGCGGTATCGTCACCCTCTGCCGAAAGATAATAATGCGCGCCCTCGCATTCGGTAATATCATCGGTGTTGTAAACTATCTGTTCTTGAAGCTTTAAATCGAGGTTATCGAGTCGCTTTTGGATTTCATCGGTTATATCGCTGAAATTTTCAGCAGATTTTGAAATCGAATCAAGCTCCTTTTGATATTCCTCTGTAGTGATTAAATTGTCGGGCACCTTAAATTCCGAGCGGTTGCGAATAATCGAGCCGCCGGGGATAAGGTTTACCGTGTTTGTGTAGCCGCCGGGGACCTGCGCGGCTTTATTTTCGCCGTTTTTTGTTTCTCCGCTATCCTTGCAGGAGCAGAAAAGCAGGGATAAACAAAGAAGCAGGGCTACGGCAGAAATAATTCTTTTCATAGCATTATTTCCTTTCGCCGAAGAGGAAAAGAGAATTTTGCTCGAAGCCTTCTTTTACGAAGCTTTCAATATCTTCTTTTTCATATTTATATTTAAGGTCATAATCGGCGCAACGGTATTCGCAACCCTTATGCACTCTCGCAAAATCCTTGCCGCGAGACTGGATATGTATATTGCCCTCCATTTTCGGCATACGCTCAAGGGAAAATTTATCAACCGGGGGTGCGGTATCTGTTCCGGGCTCTATTTGCTCAAAACCGCCTATTTGATAGGTTTTGCCGTAAGCGCGGTCAAATAAGTTGTGGGAGATAGAGCAACCGAAGCAACTGCTTTCGTAGCCCCAGGTTTCAACATAAG